>JAISMV010000096.1 GCA_031276535.1 Flavobacteriaceae bacterium | reverse complement strand
TGTTTTTGTGAAAATTTTTTACAATATTCATCAATAATACAAAAAATATTCGTAACTTTATCAAAGTTAATCGTGGGTGAAGAGAGTTTACTTAACATATAAAATACGCCTTTTTGCCTTTTTTTACTAAGCGAATTCAGATCATTAATCTTAAAAAAAATGCTCCAAAAAAATTTTACTTTATTTTTCATTTTTATATCCGTTGCTCTTTTTTCACAAGAAACTCCCCCCTCCATAGAATGGGGAAGGGTCTATTATTCGTTTAGTTCAAATCTACATGGAAAAGTACCGATTCCCGGTACGGATAATTACGTAGTTCCGGACGTATCAATAATTGACGAACGAGGAAATACATTGAAATCCTCTCCTTTAAATATCTGGGCAAACTCCGTAAAACCCACTCCGGACGGCGGGTTTATAGCAATAACTGCTGTTAAAGCAGATTCATTCTATGCTAAGGTTTTTTTTGATGATACTTACACAGGATTTGGAGGACGTGATGCCGTTTTAATCAAACTGGACAGTTCTCTTGAGGCAGAGTGGACACAAAACTATGGCGGCTCAGGTGATGAAGGGGGGTATAATGTCGTGCCAACCTCAGACGGAGGGTATATTTTTGTCGGCAGCACCCATTCAACGGACGGACAGCTCTCCGGCATCAAAAAATTAGGTTCGGCAGGGAGTTATTACATTGTGAAAACCGATAGCAAGGGAGTAATGCAATGGACCAAAACATATGGGGAAAATATGGCGTATTATTCTCACCAATGGGCATCGCAAGTGATAGAAAGTGCTGAAGGCGGTTATCTGATAGCAGGTACTATAGGATCCGACAACAGTGGAAGCGATGGTGTAACAAATCCTTTGGGAAGCTATGATATTTGGGTCTTAAAGCTGGATGCCTCAGGAAACCTGCAATGGCAAAGATCTTTGGGAGAAAGTTCTGATGAAAGTGTAATACATACAAGACAATTAGCGGATGGCAATTACATTATTGTTGGTAATACGGAATCCGTAGATAAAAATGTATCCGCATTTTCAGGGGATATAACCAGTTGGATAGTAAAACTTTCTGCCACGGATGGAGAAATAATTTGGGACAGGGCAATGGGAGAACTTGGTCAGAACAACGTATTCTTCACTCCTTATACCTATCATCAAGATGTTCTGGATATATTACCCGATGGTAATTTAATAGTTTCTGCAGGTATCTGTACCTCGGTAAATTTTTCAAGTTATGGAGCTCCTCAAACCATCTTGCTTACTAAAATAAACAGTGAAACCGGTACTGTCATCTGGCACAAAACATACGGACCTCTGGAAAGGGAAACGGGAAATGCCTCGCCATATTCTGTTACGGCAAAATCCGATGGGAGCATTATAGTTTTCGGAGAAGTATCCTTTGGCTATCATACGGGAGTTGAAGGAGCGGGAGCGGATTTTGACCCTTCGTTCACTACTTTTGAACCCTCTTTTGGTGGTTACTATAATAGTTGGATATTCAAACTGAGCAACAAACCCCTTTAGGGCAAACGCATCATATTTTTCAGAAAAATAAAACGGGGAGGAATACACATAATATCTTGTAAAATAGTTCTGAGTCATAAATAATTTTCATATATTATATTGATTATTACTATTTTAAACAAATTTAGTATGAGCGGAAATAGGATGAATATTTTCAGCCGGATAAAAGACAACCGGAGGAATTAAGTAAACTTCACAAATTAAACGACATCTTAGTTATGTCTATAGTTGAGCTTTTACCATTAGGGTTTTATTAGTTATAGGATTTAGAATTTGCCCGTCAACAATCTTTTTACAACGCAGCAAAAATCCTGAAAGAATTTGATTTTCATACCCTCAGGTCAACTGACCTGAGGGGGAGGATAACGCAAGAGTCACACTGCCTGAAAGGCAGGACTTAACCTTTCAAAATGATTCTTTTGTTGTTTAGATACCGTATTACCCGTGCTGCTTTTGTTTTTCAGGCAAAGAGTACGCCTTACTGTTTCAGTCCTGCCTTTCAGGCAGGGAGGTTGTTGTGTGTACTCTCCACAGGTCGCTGACCTTGCGGTTATGAAAATATTGCCTTTCAGGCAAAGAGTGCGCTTTACTATTTCATGATATGTTTACTCTGATTACCCAATGTTTTTCCTCTTTTTTTATTAAGTAGAACTCAGATTATCAGCATCTTCATTCATTTTTCAACCTGATATTTTTTTAAGTTGTAAAAAAATATGATAAATGTCATGTTTCTTGAATATTTTTTATATATTTGAAAAAGCTAAGCGAAATAGAGAAGTCAAAAGATGAGACTTGCACAGGATTCTTATAAGTCGTCTTTTAACTGCTATAACATTAGTATAAATTTCACAAACTAATAGTATTTATACATTTCCCGAAAAAGGTTTGGGGCATAAGCCCGCCAAACCTTTTTTATTGTAATTAAGCAGGGTTTAGCATAAAAAGCCTAACTTAACGGAAAAAACCGTTTAAAAATTCAAAATAAATTACAATTTGATCTAAATCAGTGAAAAAGGTGAAAAATTTATCAGATAATAAGTAAACAAAGTCTAAGAATAAAGGAGTGATTTAAGTAATTCATTATCAGTGTATTGTGAAAAACAATACAACAATGTATCATAAAAAATTCATAAAAATATATATTTTTAGCAATAATTGAGTCGGATTATTTGCTTTTCTAGGTCAAGTCTTATTATATTTGGCACAAATCAATTGATATTTATTATGCAAAAAGTAAAAGTACTCAATCCTGTGGTGGAAATGGACGGAGATGAAATGACACGAATCATATGGAAGTTTATTAAAGATAAACTAATTCTACCGTATCTGGACATTGACTTGAAATATTTCGACTTAGGAATAGAAAACAGAGACAGAACCAACGACCAGGTTACTATTGATTCCGCCGAAGCTACCAGAAAATATCACGTGGCTGTTAAATGTGCGACCATTACCCCCGACGAAGCTCGTGTGAAAGAATTCAACCTAAAAAAAATGTGGAAATCTCCTAATGGAACCATTCGTAACATTGTAGGAGGAACTGTATTCAGAGAGCCGATCATTATGAATAACGTACCCCGATACGTTCAGGGATGGACTCAGCCCATTGTTATCGGACGTCATGCTTTCGGAGATCAGTACAAAGCTACCGATGTAGTTGTTAAAGGAAAAGGGAAACTAACCCTGACATTCACCCCTGAAAACGGAGAACCTAAAACCTGGGATGTATACGATTTCAACGGGGACGGCGTGGCTTTATCCATGTATAATACCGATGATTCCATCAGAGGATTTGCCCACTCTTCCTTTCAAATGGCTTTAACAAAAAAATGGCCTTTATACCTTTCCAGTAAAAACACCATACTGAAAGCCTATGATGGAAGATTTAAAGATATTTTTCAGGAAATATACGAGAATGAGTACAAGGCTAAATTTGAAGAATTAGGCATAACTTACGAACATCGTTTAATTGACGATATGGTTGCTTCCGTAATGAAGTGGAACGGAGGTTTCGTATGGGCTTGCAAAAACTATGACGGAGACGTCCAATCCGATACCGTAGCACAAGGATTTGGCTCTTTGGGATTAATGACTTCCGTATTGGTAACCCCTGACGGAAAAACAGTAGAAGCTGAAGCCGCTCATGGAACCGTTACCCGTCATTACAGACTTCACCAGCAGGGAAAGGAAACTTCTACCAATCCTATTGCTTCTATCTTTGCTTGGACAAGAGGCTTGATATACAGAGGAAAGTTTGATAATACCCCTGACGTGGTAAACTTTGCCGAAACTCTTGAAAGAGTTTGTATTGAAACGGTAGAAAGCGGGAAAATGACTAAAGATCTGGCCTTGTTGGTAAAAGGCGACAAATTGACCCGAGAAGATTACCTTAATACAGAAGATTTTCTGGATGCTATTGATCAGGGGCTTAAAGCCAAATTGGCTCAATAATTTCCAATCGTTAGTAAAATAAAAGAAAAAACCCGATTAGAGAATCTCTAATCGGGTTTTTAATATGTTAAAATTTTGTCTGTACTTCATCCTTTCATCTTACTAAAACACTATACCTGAAAAGTTTAAAACTAAACCGCATACTGTTTATCTGGATATTTTTGCTATCAGGTCTACTTCGCTCCATGTTTTTCCTTCATGAAGATCATAACATGCTCTGTGTAAGCTGGTAAAAGCCTTTTGAGCGTCAAAATCCTTAAGAATATCAATGGAACCTTTAAGAGTAACCGCATTTTCTTTCACGGAATATGAAAACTCTTTGGTTACGGTTTTTCCATCCAGAGACAAGAATACAAATACCTTATTATTTGCAAATTTCCCGAAAGAACCCGTAATATCAGTGGAAGACAACCGCTTAAAGAAAAAAGTGATCAACGTTCCGTCTCGGGCAGTGTCCCAGGAAGTCAGAGTAGTTCCGTCAAGATAAAACTTTGCTCCTTCCAACGATTCTTCCAATGGTTTGTCTTCTCTGACATTGGTCAGAGATATTTTTTTAAAAGTACCGGATACGGGAACTTTTCGGTTTGTCTTATACGCAGTCCATTGGAATTCTTTTTTATAACCGGATTCTGTACCTGTGATACCGGGTTTTTCCTGATTTCCCGTTTGATAATCATGAGAATGGGTTGTTTTGTTACTTGCCGAATTATCTTTACATGAGAAAAGGATAAATAAAAATACAAACAAAAATAAAGGGATATTCTTTCTATTCTTCTTTATCTCCATCACACAAAATTTTGCTCATTTAAACTATATTTTTTAACTTCTACGATTATTTTAACCTCTATTTTCAATTGTATTTGTCCGGATCTTAGTGAGCTTCCGCAGCTTCAGTTCTGTGAGTTTCAGCAGAATCTGACGGTTGAGCGTGAACATGACCGTGCTCGTGTGCTGCCGGCTCTGCTTTAACGGAGTCTGCATGCGCATGTGCGGCATGAGGATCAACCACTTCCTGACTTTCGGAACTTACCGGAATGATGTTTTTATTTCCTCCGGAAGTACTGTCACAGGAGAAAAGAATAAATGAAAATAATGCTGAAACTAAAATATTTTTTTTCATAATTGATGTAATTTTTTTCAAATATAAAAAATTTCATTGAGCATACATCTTTATTTATAAAAACGGAATTAAAATAATACCCTCAATCTACAATTAAGTCAGAATATTATTATCTCCGAGCGGTAAAGAACATTTTTGGAATGGATGTATATGAAAGCACAAAATATTCCCCGGGAATCTCTTCCTAAAAGTCACTAAATTCAAGTCTTATTTTTTATTATTCAACATGTTATGCATTTTCAAAGGGGGCTATTATAAATTGCAGATATCCATTTATTCTGTATTTTTTATACGAAGTATATCCCTCTGTTTTATACCTAAATAGGGATTTTTCGACGTTTTTGAATTATTTGAACGCCCTTTTTATCTTGTTTATTAGCACAATCCAAGTGTTAAGAATATTCTAAATTAGTGAAAAATAGTAAAATAAATTTTTTAGATTCGGATTTTATTCGTATACTTGCGCTTCGATTTTGGCGGCTAGAAGAAAATCGCAGACTTTAGGTACAACCCTCTTCCTGACAAACAATTCCGTCGGTTTTCTTGATTGATTTGGAAGGAATACAATTAAAAAAATATAAATAATTATGTCTGAAGAGACTAAAAATGTAGTAGAATTACAAGAAGTTCATCAAAATGCCAACGTGGCTCCTGAACAATTTGACTGGGATTCTTTTGAGTCCGGATTAGATGCCGAAGATAGAAAAGAGAAATCCGAATTAGAAAAAATGTACGACAGCTCCTTACAAGAACTTGATGAAAATCAGGTTTTTAAAGGAAAAGTAGTTCGTTTGACAGATAAGGAAGCTATAGTTGATATTAATTTTAAATCAGAAGGAGTGATCTCCTTAAACGAGTTCCGTTACAATCCGAATTTAAAAATAGGAGATGAAGTGGAAGTAATGGTTGCTCAAAGAGAAGACAAAACAGGACAATTACAACTTTCTCATAGAAAAGCAAGAATGCTGAAAGCTTGGGACAGAGTTAACGAACTCCATGAAACAGGAGAAATAGTAGAAGGATACGTTAAATCAAGAACCAAAGGAGGTATGATCGTAGATGTATTCGGAATTGAAGCGTTCCTACCGGGATCGCAGATCGACGTGAAACCTATTCGTGACTATGACCAGTTTGTAGGAAAAACCATGGAATTCAAGATTGTAAAGATCAATCATGAATTTAAGAATGTAGTCGTTTCCCATAAAGCATTAATTGAAGCGGATATTGAAGATCAGAAAAAAGAAATCATCGGTCAACTGGAAAAAGGTCAGGTGCTGGAAGGAGTTGTTAAGAACATAACTTCTTACGGAGTATTCATAGACCTTGGAGGAGTAGACGGATTAATTCATATTACGGATCTATCCTGGAGCAGAATCAACCACCCTTCAGAAGTGGTACAGTTAGACCAGAAAGTAAATGTGGTAATTTTGGATTTCGACGACCAAAAGTCAAGAATTCAATTAGGAATGAAACAATTAGATCCACACCCTTGGGATGCATTGGATCCTAACTTACAAGTAGGAGATAAAATTACCGGAAAAGTGGTAGTCCTTGCCGATTACGGTGCTTTCGTTGAAGTAGCTCCGGGAGTAGAAGGATTAATTCACGTTTCCGAAATGTCTTGGTCTACCCATTTGAGATCTGCTCAAGACTTTGTTCAGATCGGAGATGAAGTGGAATGTGTAATTCTTACCTTAGACAAAGAAGAAAGAAAAATGTCTTTAGGAATGAAACAATTAACTCCTGATCCTTGGACGGACATCACCGCTAAATATCCTGTAGGCTCCAAACACAAAGGAACCGTAAGAAACTTTACAAACTTTGGTGTTTTTGTAGAATTAGAAGCAGGAGTAGACGGATTGATCTACATTTCCGATCTATCATGGACTAAGAAGATCAAACATCCTTCAGAATTCTGTTCAGTAGGAGACGTATTGGATGTAATAGTCCTGGAACTGGATACCGAAGCACGAAGATTAAGTTTAGGACACAAACAACTGTCAGAAAATCCTTGGGATAAATACGAAATAAAATATGCTGAAGGAACCGTTCATTCAGGAAAAATAATTCAGTTATTTGATAAAGGAGCGACTGTTCAGTTTGAAGATGCCGAAGTAGAAGGTTTCTGCCCTTTACGATTATTGGAAAAAGAAGATAGTTCCAAGATCAGAAAAGAGGATACCGTAGAATTTAAAGTAATTGAGTTCAACAAGGAGTTCAAGAGAGTTGTAGTTTCTCATACAGATACTTTCCGTGAAGGAGAAAACAGAGAAGAGACAGAAAAACAAGTAAGATCTCAGAATCAAGGTGTTGAAAAATCTACTTTAGGAGATTTAGACGAATTACAAGAATTAAAAAGAAAGATGGAGGAAAAAAAATAAGATTTCCTTCGAAATAAATAAAAAAGAGTGTTCAAATTTTTGGACACTCTTTTTTTATACTTTTTTTCAAACCCTTTACAATAGTTCAATCTGTCGTCTTTTCCTATAATATCCAATACCTGACAATTTTTGAAAGAGACAATTTCCTTTAATCTCATCAATAAATACCACTATTCTATTCCTTAAAATAAACTCTCAACCGTAATTTTCCTTCTTTATATTCCGATGCAAGGTTCAAAATAACCTCTCTCAAGCCCGATAATTTTGAAATTCTGACCCAGTAAACACGGTTTTATTTATAAAAGATATAGAGCCTGTTTAAATTTTATTCAAAAATTTAAACAGGCTCTAACAAATTCAAGATAATTTTTTCACGGTTTCGGAAAAACAAATTAACGATATTTAATTATATATCAGTTGAATATACAACTTTCCACACACAAACATTTCTACACGTATAACGAGTTTAATATAAAATTAAAATTTTTGCGCGATTTTCATCACAAAAAATTTGGTTGATACAAAATGAATTTGTTACATTTGCCGATATTTCCTACTAAACAAATAGGAAATGTAGAATTAATAGGAATTAAGGTTGTGTTATTATAGTTACATTTTATGAAAAAGTTCAACATTCGTCGTAGAGTAAATTTATTGCTATTCGTATTGGTTTCTTCCTGGAATTTTGCCCAGCAGATCGATTCAATCAATACTGAAACTTTATTGAATACCACCGAAGAATATGAAGACACGAACAAAAATGACGAACAGGTAATAAACGAGGTGATAGTGGTTGGTTATGGAACACAAAGAAGAAGAGAACTTACAGGAGCAGTATCAACTGTATCAAAAGCAGTTTTGAGAAATGTCAATGTCCCATCGTTTGATGCTCTTTTGGGAGGAACTGTTTCCGGCTTAACCATCACGCAGGATTCAGGACAGCCCGGCGCGGCTCCTTCCGTACGGCTTCGGGGTGGAAATTCGGTCAATGCGAGTAATGACCCGCTCTATGTCATTGACGGATTCATTTTTTACAGCGACAGATCTTCCACCAAAACAGGGCTGAACAATATTGAAAGCAGCCTCAATCCTCTTTCTTTCCTCAATCCATCGGATATTGAATCCATTGAAGTGCTGAAAGATGTATCGGCAACGGCCATCTATGGCGCACGCGGAGCAAACGGAGTTATCATGGTAACGACAAAAAAAGGAAAACGTACAACAATACCAACGATTGATTATCAATACATCTCAGGATGGAGTACCTCTGCCAAAAAATTGTCTTTGCTGGACGCCGGACAATGGGCAAGACTGCAAAAAGACTACTTTAACAACAAAGGAGGATATACCGATGAACAGATAGCGCAATTGGGGAAAGGCTATGACTGGCAAAATGCCGTTTTACAGACAGGGCTGGAACAAACGCACCGATTGTCGGTCAGTGGTGGAGACGAACGCATGCGTTACCTTTTATCCGGTAACTTTATCGATCAGGAAGGAGTAATACTTAACTCCGGCTTTAAACGTTACAATCTACGTTTGAATTTAGACCGGAATCTATTTAAGGATCTTTCCGTAGGTATCACCGCTACCGCCGGTAAAAGTATTCAAAACGCCCTTACCACCTTTGAAGAAACAAACTATAACGACTCGCCCTTCTCACACGGAATAGCCAATTCGCTTACCTATGCGTTATACATACCTCCAACCGTGCCTATTTATAATGCCGACGGCAGCTACAACTACAATAATCCGTTCGAGTACGCCTACCTCATCAGTCCGAACGGAAAAACAACAGCAAATCCTGTATCGGATTTAAAAGAAAGCGTTGGAAGATCTACCAATATTTCCTTACTGGGAAATTTCTTCGTCAAGTATAACATTACCCCGGGATTAACCGCAAAGGTCAATATCGGATCAAACCTAAGCCATACCACACAAGACTTTTTCGCACCTTCTTATACGGCACTCGGGCTTGCTCTGCACGGTATAGGCGGCGTTGGAAACAAACAGTATGAAGCCTGGCAGACAGAATATACCTTGAACTATACTAAAAAATTCAGGGAAAACCATTCCTTCGACATACTTGCCGGCTACACCTATGAACGTACCTCGGCAAACTCTTCAACTGCATTTTCTTCTAATTTTTCCAACGAAAGTATTAAAAACAACGGACTTCAATACGGTACTAAACCTCATCCGAATATTACCGAAACGGCAGAATCTAAATGGAACTCCGCTATCGGGCGTGTAAATTATACGTTTTTAGACCGATACCATCTTACCGCGACTTTCAGAGCCGATAATTCCTCCCGTTTCGCAAAAAATCACCGCTGGGGATATTTCCCTTCCATCGGTTTGTCATGGAACATCAATGAAGAGAGTTTTTTAAGAAATGTAAGCATTTTGAACTATCTGAAATTGAGATTCTCTTACGGTACTGTCGGTAATCAGGAAATCGCAGATTTCGCCTACAAAAAATACTACTCCGCTTATTTATACAACGGTCAGATAGCGTATAACCTGAGCAATATCGGTAATGAAAATCTGAAATGGGAAACGACCACCCAGTACAACGCTGGACTGGATTTCGGTTTGTTCGAAAACCGCCTGAATGCAGTGATTGACGTATATTCAAAAAACACCTCGGATCTGTTGCTCGAACTCCCTGTAGCAGCAGTGCTCGGCGGTGGAAAACAACTGTATAATTCGGGAAACGTAACCAATAAAGGGATAGAATTTACCGTAGACTATGCCCTTTTCAATACGCAGGATTTTAAATGGAACATATCGGCAAATATTGCCCGAAATGAAAACAAAGTCACCCGCCTTACAGAAGGTATTGACCAACTTTTAGAAGGAAGCGGACAAGAAAGAATACTAAAAGCCGGAGAGCCTTTAGGGTCTTACTATGGTCTTATTTTTGACGGAATTGTACAAAACGGAGAAGATGTTTCCCATCTTCCGTTGGTAGGTTCGAAGCCGCCTCAGCCCGGCGACATCAAATACAGAGACGTGACCGGTGATGGAAAGATAGATTCGAAGGACCGTGTAACGCTCGGAAGCATTCAGCCTGATTTTACCTACGGATTTTCAATGGATCTGAGCTATCGGAATTTTGAACTGTTCTTCTTGTTCCAAGGTTCAAAAGGAAACAAGGTATACAACGCATTGCGAAGGTATCTGGAACATCCTAACGACAGTTACAACCTGTCGGCTGCACTGCTCGACAGCTGGACGCCTACTCATCCGTCAAACACGGTTCCTGCCGTTTTGAACGACAAAACTTTTGCTTCCACTTTAGACAGCCGTTACGTGGAAGATGCCTCTTACCTGAAATTGAAAAACATAACTCTGGGATACAACTATGCCTTTTCGGTGAAAGAAAATGTTCCTATTAAACTAAAGGTATATGTTTCCGCTCAAAATCTCTTTACGATTACCCATTACAAAGGCTACAGTCCGGAAGTAGCGCCTTCCGACGGTATCTGGGCGGTGGATTTAGGCGCATATCCTTCAATAAGAACCTTTTCCATCGGGGTGAAAATTACGTACTAATAAACCTATGTAAAATTGAAAAAATATGAAATCAATGATTATTAATTTAAAACTCAAAAGTATGAAACATTTGTTCTTTAGGATATTTATTATCCTATTAATTCCATTGCTGTCACTTTCTTCGTGCAGCGATGATGACGATCTTACCGCCGGAAAAGTCGTTGATGGCGAGGTGTTAACCAATGCAGAAGCTATTTCTCTTGCCAATGCCGTGTATCCTCCACTTCAAACGCTTAGTTCTTCTTTCTCGTTCCTTATTGAATCGGCTACAGAAAGCACCATAAGTTTTGAAGGAGAAGAAAGCAAAGAAGGCCCTTTGGTTAGCCGGTTTGAAATATACCCTGATAACTGGTATGCGGTAAAAATATTTAACCGTTTATACGAAAGTATCGGAGCGGCTAACAGCGCTATTGACAAGTTGAGCACAGCTACCCCGAGCAACCAGCTTTCTCAGGAAACCATTAAATTGGCAATTGCCCGTGTAAAGTTTGTGCGTGCGCTTAGCTATCACTATCTGGTACAGCTTTTCGGAGAAGTTCCTTTAGTGTTGACCACTACTACTCCTCCGAGCAAAGTACGTGCATCTATTGACGATGTTTACGCACAGATCGTCAAAGATCTGACAGAAGCAGAGGCGGATCTACCTGCTTTTGATAATGACAAATCCAATCCGACCAAAGGCGCTGCCAATGCTATTCTGGCAAGGGTATATCTCGTTTGGGGTGAAAAACCGCTTTCTTTCAATGAAGTAGCGGCTATCCAAGGCGGACAAATTGATCCTTCTTCTAATGGTGTGGATGTGGATAAACTACAAAAAGCGGTGGAATATGCCAGTAAAGTTATTAATAGCGGCTCGTATACATTATTGTCTGATTATGAGAAAATTTTCGGGCGTAATAATGAAAATTCCGCAGAAGCTATATTTACGATCTTTCATTTGGGTGACGATGTCGACCGTCAGGGAAACCATCAAACCCATTGTCCTTTTACTTTCCCGTTTGAGCTGAGAAAAGATAACCACATCGGACCGGCAGATGTCACCCTGCCAAACCGTTTCGATGATCATGACTCGCGTAAGCACTATTCTTATGCTACAAAACTGACAAACCCTGCAGATAATAAAGAATATACATATGCCTTTCCTGACACCACCCCGCGTTACGGTAAGTTTATCCACCGCGCTGCTGATGGATCAGATCTTACTCAGGCTGCTCAGCCTAACGATCTGGACAGAATTGAGATCCGTCTTGCGGAACTATATCTTATCAGAGCAGAAGCTTTATTCTTCCTGAACAAAGCGGGCGAAGCGCTAACTGATGTTAACACAATACGGGCAAGAGCATTTAAAGGTTATTATGATCATAATAAATTATCTGCGCTTACCAAAGAGGATTTGTTTAAAGAGTGGGAGCTTGAATTTACTTTCGAACAAAAACGATGGTCAAATTTAGTTCGTTGGAGAAACCTGATCTCTACAGTGAAGACAGTAGATCAATTCACTTATTATAAAGACGATTATAAAGACGAAGCTTCCATAATTGCAAAATTTGGAAAAGATGCAGATGGAAAAGATGTAGATATAAACGCGGCTTTCTTTGCCAAGATCTACAAACACCTGCATGCTAAATATACCAATGTGAGAGGAAAGCATTACCGTTTCCCTATCCCTCCCGGTGAAAGTGGACAAGATTTGGGTATTACACCTCAAAACCCCGGATATTAAATTAAATTTTGGTTATCTTCATAATTTAGAAAGGAGGCTGTCTAAACTTTTTAGACAGCCTTTTTATTTTAAGAGCCTGTTTAAATTTTATTCAACTATTTATTTTTAGGTTCTAATTATATTTTGAATTCTTTTTAAGCTCTTTTGAGCGTCTTTTTCTCTTTTTCTTCTTGATTTAGCCCGCTAAATCTTCAAATAAAAAGCAAAAAATTCATCTCAAAAATAGCAATGAAAAATAATCGCAATAAAATTTAAACAGACTCTAAAAAATAGAAAATTTGCCATTTCGAAATGATCGGATGAACAGGAAGTAACCATTTTATATCCCATAACGGAACTCCCGAAAATAGTTCATGATTATCATTTGGAATGGAACAATTAACCCCCTATCTTCAAATATACGAAATTTTCACGAAAAAAACAAAATTTATTCGTGAAAACATCTTACTTTTCATCACATTAAAAGCATAAACTCCAACGTTTTACTTATCTCTGTATAAGACCAAAGCCGTACGGGAAGGAATATAAATTTTCAGTATATGTTTACCACCGATCTGACAGGTTGAATATTTACATTGAGTATCTACCAGATCAAATCCGTCGAATTTGGAATCATCGGAGTTCAATACAACAGAATAGACGCCTTTATCAATTTCAAATCCGTAATCTGTAAAAGATTTTGTAGGGTTGAAGTTAAAAATGAAAATAAGATGGTTACGTTTGAAAATTAAAACCTGATCATTGATATTTTGAATAATGGCAAAAGGACGGTGAGAAAGTACCCGATGTTTCTTTATCAGTTTGATCATTTCCTGTTCAAATTTTGCCAGAAATTGATACCGAAGATTGGCATCGTGAAGTAAATTCCATTGCCTCCGTGCATAGGCATATGACCAATTGTTTTCCTTACGGGGGAAATCAATCCATTCCGGATGACCGAATTCATTCCCCATAAAAGTAAGATACCCGTTTCCGGCTGTGGCTAAAGTCGCCAGCCGGATCATCTTGTGAAGGGTCAGTCCCCGATCTACTTTAGGATTTCGTTCAAATATATTCATATTTGTATACATAAGACTATCTATTAACCGAAAAATGATTGTCTTATCTCCCACCATTGCCTGATCGTGGCTTTCGGCGTAACTTATGGTTTTTTCTTCTTTCCGTTTGTTGGTGAGTTCATAGAACATGTCGCCTACATGCCATTCTTCATCGTATTTGTTTTCCATTATTTTTATCCAAAAATCGGCAATTCCCATAGCCATGCGGTAATCAAATCCAATTCCTTTTTCTTCAATAGGAAAAGCAAGTCCGGGCATACCGCTCACATCTTCCGCTATGGTAAAGGCATTTGGATTTAATTCATGAATAAGTTTGTTGGCTAAGGTGAGGTAGGTAATGGCGTCTTCATCCTGATTTCCATCATAATACAGGGAATAATTGATGAAATCCCGTCCGATCCCGTGATCGTAATACATCATGCTGGTAACTCCGTCGAACCGAAATCCGTCAAATTTAAATTCTTCCATCCAATATTTACAATTAGCCAGAAGATAGGCAAGGACTTCATCCTTCCCATAGTCAAAAAGCCGGGAGTTCCATACCGGATGCATTCCTCTTTCTCCTGAATGAAAATAAAGGTTGAAAGAGCCGTCAAAACGGCTTAATCCGTCGTTTTCGTTCCTTACGGAATGGGAATGGACAATATCCAATACTACACTGATATTATGCTTATGTGCGGTATCTATTAATTCTTTTAATTCTTCAGGAGTGCCGAAACGAGAACTGGGTGCAAAAAAATTTGATACCTGATACCCGAAAGAGCCGTAATAGGGATGTTCCTGTATAGCCATAAGCTGCAAGGTATTATACCCTGTTTTTGCCACATGGGGAAGTATTTTTTCTCTAAAATGATTGTATGTGGAAACTTCTTCTTTTTCTCCTGCCATTCCGACATGGGCTTCGTAAATAAGCGGATTTTCGTGCCGTTTAACCGGAGTGTGTTTCCATTCGTATTCCCGGGAGGGTTTCCAAACCTGAGCGGAGAAGATCTTACTTATGTGATCCTGCACTGCTCGCCTGCAATAGGCAGGGATGCGTTCTCCTGCTCCTCCCTCCCATTCTACCCATAATTTATACAACATTCCGTGTTTCAGGGTATTTAAAGGTAATTCTATCTCCCAATTTCCATGATGAACGGGATGGAAAGCATAAGATTCCTGCTTTTGCCAGTTATTGAAATCTCCGATTAAAAATATTTTTGTCGCATTGGGCGCCCATTCTCTCAGTACCCATTTATCAGGATATGCATGCAGTCCGTAATATAAATATCCGTTGGAAAATTCGCTTAGAGATGAACCCGGAGCTAGTGCGGCAAGTTTAGCCTCAAACTTTTTATATCTCCGAATAATTACCGGTCTGTATTTTTCAAGTTCTTTATCTCCGAAAATAGGTGAATTCATAGGATGGATATATTTGATGAAAATATTTTTTTCGAGTTCGTGTTGTTAAATAAAAGGCTGAAACTTTTTACTTTAAATTTCAGCCTTTTCCGGGATGAAAATCTTTACATCCACTTAACCAGACAAAAATCCTGTCTATGAGGCAGCAGTTTGTTATTGGCATAGATGCGTATCCCTGTGACGTAATTGCCTGCAGATTCGACGGTGTATTTAAGTTGGTAAACGGCTACGCTGTTTTCACTTAGTATACATTCGAAACTGGAAGTGGTAAGGTTTTCTATTTCATCTTTAAGGTTCTTGCTGGCTACTACCAACTCAATTCCGATGTCATCTGAGGAAAGAGTACCCAATGAAACGGTTATTTCCAAGACGCATTCGTTTCCTAAAATAACCGGTTCGGTATTTATGTTCGGTATCTTTGTGGAAATTATTTCAACACTGTTCCATTCATATAACATTTTGTGTTTCCATTCAACCAGTTTTTTTGCCATTTGAAAATTGTTTTCTTCAATTTGTTTATGACGCTCGGTCAGTTTTGAATAGAAACGATCTTCGTAATCGGTAAGCATTCGGTTGGTGGTGAAATTGGAAGCTACTTTTGCGATTGAATTTTTAATGTACTCAACCCATTCATTAGGGATGTCTTTTTCATCTTTGGCATAGTAGAGCGGCGCAATTTCATTTTCAATCACGCTGTATATGATTTCAGAATCCAATTCGTTTTGAAAATCATGATTTCCATAGGTTTGTTCTTTTGGCAACGCCCAACCGGAATCGGGATGGTATCCTTCAACCCACCATCCGTCAAGTACGCTGAAATGCATCACTCCGTTCATGGCTGCTTTTTCTCCGCTGGTTCCGGAGGCTTCCATCGGACGGGTAGGAGTATTTAACCATATGTCTACTCCCTGTACCAGTTTAGAGGCTAGCGCCATATCGTAATTTTCAATGAAAAGAATTTTCCCTAAGAATTGTGGGTATTTTGATATTTCCACAATTTTTTTGATTAAGTCCTGTCCTGCCTTATCTGCCGGATGGGCTTTTCCTGCAAAGAGAAATTGTACGGGATGTTCCTTGTGATTTATGATTTGATCTAACGTGTCTAAATTCTTGAACAATAAATGTGCTCTTTTGTAAGTGGCAAAACGTCGGGCGAATCCGATAGTTAATTTATTGGGATTGATTTGTTCCAAGATTTCAATGATTTCCCGGGGCGTATAATATAAAATATCGTTATTGCTTATCATGCGTCGTTTGATAAATTTGATAAGCTTGGTACGCAGTTTATTCCGAATTTCCCATATCTCCGAATTACTTACATTGTAAATATTTTCAAAACAGGATTTATCATAATGATGGGTTGCGAATCCTTCATAAAACTCGCGGGCATAAAGACTTTTCCAATCGGGAGCAGCCCAGGTAGGCAGGTGGACTCCGTTAGTTACATAGCTGATATGCAGTTCTTGCGGAAGGTACCCGACAAACATATCTTTAAACATTTCCTGAGAAACTTTTCCGTGTAACCAACTTACTCCATTAACTTCCTGAGATAGTTTTACGGCTAAATTGCTCATGGAAAATTTCTCGTTTTGATCATTCGGGTGTATCCGCCCTAAGGCAATAATATCCTCCCATCGGATTTTAAATCTATCGGGATAATGAGATAAATATTTTCGTAGTAATTCTTCCTCAAAAGCATCGTGCCCTGCCGGTACCGGTGTGTGTGTTGTAAACAGGGAGGAAGAACGCACGATCTCTTTGGCTTCATCAAAGGATAGATTAAAAGCGGTCATCATCTGATGTATTCTTTCAAGACCGGTAAAGGCGGCATGTCCTTCGTTGCAATGGTATACATCGGCAACTATTCCCAGCTTCTGGAGAATCCGGATTCCTCCCACTCCTAACAATAATTCCTGTTTTAAGCGGTTTTCCCAGTCTCCTCCATACAAATGGTACGTAATGGTTCTGTCTTCCTGCTGATTATCCTCCACATCGGCATCTAAAAGGTATAATTCTATTCTTCCTATATCAACTTTCCAAACTTTGGCGTATACGCTACGTCCCGGGAAAGCCAGTTGAACGGTAATCCAGTTTCCGTCTTTATCCCGCAGAGGAGCGACAGGGATCTTATCAAATTGCTGAGGTTCGTAAACGTTTTCCTGTTCTCCACTGGCCGACAGGCGTTGAGTAAAGTATCCGTAACGGTATAATAATCCGATTCCGGTTATCTTTGTTCCTTTGTCGCTGGCTTCCTTTAAGTAATCTCCGGCTAAGATCCCTAATCCTCCGGAATAGATCTTTAGGGAGTTATGAATACCATATTCCATGCAGAAATAGGCAATATGAGGACTTTTCATCTGGTCTTTAAGACTCATATATTCTTTGAATGTTGAATATACCTCGTTGAGTTCGAATAGAAAAGTTTCATCTTTTTCAAGTTCCTGATACCGGGTGTAGCTGATTTTATCCAGTAACGCAATAGGATTATGATCTACGTCCCTCCATATTTTAGAGTCAATGGATTTAAACAAGGTGATGGCTTCCTGATTCCAGCTCCACCAAAGATTTTGGGATAATTCCTCCAACGGTTTTAATTTTTCCGGTACAATTCTGTGTACCATAACACTAAACCAGTTAGGGTTTGAATTCTGATAGGACAGGATTTCCGTATTTTGTTTGAGGGGTTGGTATTGAAAGTCTGTTATATGGTAACGTTTGGCTACTTTTTGAAGAGCGCTGTCGTAGGCTTCCAGATAATAAGAAATCAAATAATCCCAAAGTGCAATTTTGGAAATCTCCAGTGAATTATTTTTGATCAGTTCAAATTCTTTTTCATCATAACGGGTATGCCGGATTATATGATGGGCTATTCTTTCAATTACTTTATCATCGTTGGTATCGGTTCTTTCTATAACCGCAATACTGGGTCTTTCTTCACTATAACTGTTTTTTACCCATAGTCCGAATCCCGCTAACGTTGTGGTGATGGTAGGAACTTTAAAGGCTAAACTTTCCAGAGGAGTATACCCCCAAGGTTCATAATAAGAAGGGAAAACAGAAAGATTAAGACCGGCCAGAATATCATAATAAGGAATATTAAAAACGCCGTCATTTCCGTTCAGATAAGAAGGAATGAAGAAAATTTTCACCCGATCCTCTTGTGTATTATACAGTTCATTTTCCTGAATGGCTTTTAAGACGGAATCGTATTCAGGATCATTAAGAGAATGGGTTAAATATTTAGTATACAGAGGGGTGTAATTTTTTTTATCAGACAGGTTTTCGAGTAATCCGCTGACAGGTCCGTGATGTCCCGCAGGAACTAAGATAAAAGCAATAATTTCTCTGCTAACCGTTTCGTCTTTATTTAGTTTTCCCAAAGCTTTTATAAAAACGTCTATTCCTTTATTTTTGAATTCGTATCGTCCGCTGGTCCCTACTAATAAAGCATTAGTATCCACAGGAAACCCTAGGATGGCTTCGACCGTATCGAGTATTTTTTTTCTGCTTTTTTTTCCTTTTTCAGAAAAATGGGAATCATTCCCTATAAAATCCTGAAATCCGTTGGGAGTAACGATGTCTACCGGTTTCCCCAAAAATTGTTCGCATTCTTTAGAGGTAATCTCGCTCACCGTAGTAAAACTGTCGGCTTCCTGAGCGGAAAGTCTTTCCAAAGATTGTTTGGATGCGATATTCAGGTTGTGAGCGACAGAATCCGGATTATATTCTTTTAAATTATCATATAGCGGAAGACTATTTCCCGCAATGCTCCTTCCCAATACGGTGGCGTGAGTAGTGAAGACACAACCGACCTGCGGCAGGGAAGAGCGTAAGTATAATAATCCTGCACCGGTCATCCATTCATGGAATTGTGCTATAATCTTATCTGTGGGAGAACAATGAAATTTAACGTAACTTTCAATTACTTTTCCCGAAGCGTAGCTGAATAGTACGGGTTCGATATAATCCCATTGTCCGGAAAGGGAATCCAGCTTATATTGTTCCCATAGAGTTTTGAATATTTCGTCTTTCTGCGAAAAGAAAGTGGTATAATCAATCAGAATTATAATAGGATCAGGATTTACTTTCCATTTACCGATCCGAATTCGAAGGCCTTCGCTATTAGCTTTAACCTTCCAGGCTTTCATGAGAATAGGATCTTCTATGAATTCGGAATCCAATTCATTTTCTTTTACAATATCCGGTCCTATTAAGATATGTGTATTGTTTAATTCTCTGGTAAGGGTGGGAATCTTGGTTGCAATCACCGTGTGAATGCCTCCCACCTTATTACACACTTCCCAACTTATCTCGAATAGATAGTCGGGCTTTATCAGATTTTTTTTTAACATAGGTATATTATATTTTTTTTTTACTAAAAACCAATTTTATGTATAAAGAATACTTATTCTCTACTGTATATTTTTATTTTGGACGTTTTTTTTATTTTTTGTTTGTACTGATTTTTGTACTGATCTTTTTTCTATTTCCATGATTTCATTGATTTGTAACGAATTGAGATCGTTTTCTTTTTGTGGAATGAACTTTGATATTTTTTTGGCAATATCCTTATTTTTCATAAGGGATGAAAGTTTTTTCTCAACTTCTTCATTAACCCGTAAGCTAAGGTCGCTGAGCACGTTCATGTAATTGATGTAGGCATCATACGGGCTTGAATATACATTTCGGAACCTTCTGGGAGTTCCGTCTACCAACCATTTGGTACACATATAATAATAATGATCACTATCCTGTAAACGTTCCCAGTCTCGGGTTAACTTTTTATTGTCTATGAATCGGATCTTATCTGCCAGACCGCATAAAGAAGTAAAAGCATCATTTTGTAGATCGTTACCCAGCCATATGCTTAGATCTCTTTCTTCTTCAGACCATGACATGGGGTAAGGAACATAAACAGGGGCTATTGCTTTATGTTTTTTTATGATTTCGGAAGGAGTCAAAAATTCAAAATTACCCTGTTCGAATATATGTTTGGGAAGATAACGCATAAATTCAAATATACCACTGGATTTATGATGCCTGTCTCCAAAAGTGATATAGTCCATGAATAAATTAATAATTTCTTCGTATTCGTTTAAGGCATTTAACCAGGAAACGAATTTTTCTCCGGTCAGAGGCCATTCGTTCCAGTTCTGGTCAGAAAAGTTGTAGGCAATATCATGGCTTAACTGGTAATTTCTCAGCAGGATTTTCAAATTGGGATTGTTGGCGTTGGTATAAACGTAGTTAGGGCTTTTCCATCCTAAAACATGTTTGGCGCCTTCCGTTATCATGGTTTTAAAACCCAAACCTGCTATTTTTTCACCTATCTGATCGGAATAAATAAGTCCTGTAAGTCGTACGGTTGTAGGCTTTTTTCCAAAATGCCGTTTTATTAAATTTTGGTGTTTGCTTAGCTGATGATTAAGTTCCTTCTCATCTTTAAGGAACGCTAATGAATGAGAATAGGTTTCACACAGGAATTCTACGCTTTGAGTTTCCGCCAGTTCCTTAAAGCTTTCCAATACCTTCGGAGCGTATAATTCCAAAAGTTCAATTGCTTCTCCCGTGATGGAAAATGCAACTTTGAATTGTTTTCCATATTCTTTAATTATATCCATTAACACCTTATTCATAGGCAGATAACATTGTTCTGCAATTTTCTGAACGTATGTCCGGTTATTGAATTCGTCATAATACTGATCGGAATGACCAATATCAAAAAAACGATAACGGCGCAATGTGTAAGGAATATGCAATTGGAAATAGAAACATATTGACTTTTTCATCTTTACAAGGTTTTATTAACTGTTTTTCTGGGTTATAACGGTTTGATATAAGTTTTTCACCAGTTTGGCGCTATCATACCAGCTAAGTGAATCGACTTCTATCGTACCTTTTTCTTTCAAATTATCAGACAAAACGGGATAGGCTAACAAACCATACATAGCATCGGCTAAAGCATCCACGTCCCAAAAGTTTACCTTGATAACATTTTTTAAGATCTCTGCGACACCGGATTGTTCGGATATAATTACCGGAACTCCTGTCCGCATGGCTTCCAAAGGTGAAATACCAAATGGCTCCGATACGGAAGGCATTACATATATATCGCTTTCAGCATACATTTTGTTAACATCGTCGCCGGTGAGAAAGCCGGTGAAAGTAAATTGGGAACCTATACGTAATTTAGCCACCCGTTTCACCATTTGATTCATCATATCTCCGCTGCCTGCCATTACAAAACGAACATGAGGATATAATTTCAATACTTTGTTTGCCGCTTCAATAAAATACTCTGGACCTTTCTGGAAAGTAATACGTCCTAAAAAAGTAATTACTTTTTCTTTTTTGTCAGGTGTATCTTCCGGATTTATGTCCTCACTTTCCTCTTCCTGCCCGGCAGTTTTGATTTTTTCTTTTCCGGAAAAATCTACGGCATTATGAACTGTAAACACTTTTTCTTCATTGATTCCGTACCGCATAACCACAATGTTTTTAGTCAGGTTGCTTACGGTGATCACGGTGTCGGATTGTTCCATTCCTTGTTTTTCCAAATCGTAAACCATGCGGTTTATATTTTCACCACTTCGGTCAAATTCGGTAGCATGAACGTGGACAACCAACGGTTTTCCCGAAATTCGTTTAGCTACGATTCCGGCTAAATACGTAAGCCAGTCATGAGCATGAATAATATCAAATTCCTGTTCCCGGGCTATTTTTGAGGCTATCATGGCATAACGCATAACTTCCTCCATAAGGTTCGCCCCATATTTTCCGGAAAAGGAATATTTTCCTCCAAGATGGGTGAAAAAATGAGATTTATTTTGTGTTGTTTCCTGTCGTATAAGTTCGTATTCTTCTAATCCGAGATACGGTAACAAACCGGAATCAACGGAAAGAAAATTAACATTTTTCCAGAAGTCATCAACCTGCGATACCGTAACAGGCATTTCAACATCACTGGCATTGATAATTTTCCCAATACTTGAATCTTCTTCCCCTGAAGCTTTAGGCATCACAAACAACACTTCCACACCGTGTTGTGCAATTCCTTTAGTTAATCCATAACATGCTGTCCCCAACCCTCCGGATATATGGGGAGGAAATTCCCAGCCAAACATAAGTACTTTCATATGGTTTTTTTTAGTTTTAAAGTTTTTTTTCAGGTTTTATATTTATCGATTAAATCAACGATTCTCAGTATTTCACTTACACTCCACGCCTGGGATATGCTTCCGCCGGGATGATGAGGTGGATTTCCATCATAAACCTCATTAATGCTGCTTATTCCGTAATTGGTCATGTCATCTTCGAAGTTGGCTACTATTTGTTCGGCCTCTTTACAAAAAGACTTCCCTGAAAGCTTAAAAAGAGCCTCGACATAATGACTCAACTGCCACACCCAGACGGTTCCCTGATGGTAGGATAGATCGCGTTCCGCCTGAGTTCCCCTGTAAATCCCTTTATAGTCGGGATGATTGGGAGAAAGAGTTCGTAATCCTTTGGGGGTTAGTAATTCTTTTTGTATGATACTTATTACATCATTTTTTATTTCGTCATTTACAGGACTATAAGGCAAAGAGGCGGCAATGATCTGGTTGGGTCTGATGTCTAGATTCTGTCCTTTCTCATCTACGTAATCTGCCAGATATTTTACTTTTTCGTTCCAAAAAGTTTTAACAAAATTTTCTTCTATGCGGGCAGGCAGATCTTCCCATTCCTGAATGAATTTCTTATCGTTATTTTCCTGTGCCAGATACAGGGTAAACCGAACGGCATTATACCAAAGGGCATTGATTTCAACAGCATAACCCGCACGTTGTGTGACAGGAACTCCGTTGACAACGGCATCCATCCAGGTTAAAGCTTTTCCTTCTTCCTTTGCCCAAATCAATCCGTTCTCATGCATTTGGATGTTGGAAAGATCTCCTTTTCTGAACACTTCCAATATGGATCTCATTTTTTCTCCATAGTCTTTCCAAACGGTTTCAGTGTCATTTACAACCTCCGCATATTTTTGAATAGCCCAGAAATACCACATAGGAGCATCTACGGAATTGTAGGCTGCCGTATGATTTTTTCCTATATTCGGAAAAAGTCCGTTGCTGACTTCACTCGTCATGGTATCCAACACGCCCTTGCAGGATTTTAAATCCAGATTAGCGGCAAGAGTGAGTCCGGGTAAGGCTATGAAAGTATCTCTTCCCCAACGCCCGAACCAAGGATAACCGGCTATAACTTCGGTGTCTTTTCCCCGGTGAATGATAAACTGATTGGCAGAATTTTTTAAGCAGTTTAAGAAGTTGTTCTTTTCGGGTCGGGAATTTAGTTCTTTATTGAATTTATAGGCGAGCCGGGAACTTTTTTCTTCCTTCAATGAAGCGGAAAAAATTACACTTTCTCCTTTCTCTATGGACAATTCAAAATAGCCGGGAGTAAACAGATCTTCCGTATAATCGTATCCCCGATCTTTTTCTTCCAGATATTCAAAATTGTAGTACCAGTCGGGATTGGAGATAAAACGGTTGGTTTTATCTAATTGCATGTGCAGGGTCGGAAACTTATCATAAAGTCTGGATGATATTCCTCCGTCCGATACCCTATGGGAGGTATTGGCAAACCAATTAGCCTTGCTCAACTGATGTCTGCTTCTGAAAGCAAGGAAAGGACGAAACTTTAAGATAGTAGGAGAGTGAGCGTCCAATAACGTATAGCGGATCAATATTTGTTCCGCATCATGAGGCATTACCAGCTCTTTTTTCAGTATTACTCCGCCTACCCGATAAATAATGGTAGGAGTAGGTTCGTATTCAAAATCAATAATATATTTATGCCCGCGGGGTTCATAAACTTTCGGAAACCTGTGTATTCCCAAATTGAAAGACCGGTCATGTTGAACTATAGTTTCGTCAAGAGAGGAAAGCAAGACGTAGTTTTCTCCGTCCAGTTCTTCAACGGGACAAACCAGAAGTCCATGGTATTTTCTTGTATTACAGCCTACAATAGTAGTGCTCAGGTATCCACCTGCCCTGTTTGTACTCAGTATCTCGTGGGATAATGAATATTCTAAGTTTACTAATTCTTCTTTATTGAAAGTTAAATAGCCCATAGTTTGAAAGAGAGGTTTTAAGGAATAAAAATATTATCTATAAAATTAAGAAAAAAAAATAAAAAAATAAAAAAATATCTGTTAAATCTTATGAAATTTATTAGTATTCCCAATTTAAACGTATGCACATTGCAAAACAGTAGAAGAAAATTACATACAATATAACATAAACAGAGTGAATAATTTACACTTTAAACAACAATTGATATAAATTTACTTTATTACAATAGATTTATTAAAAATATTCCACATCACCCAACCACGTTTTATATTTAGTCAAAACCGGTGAAAATTTACTTTTTCACCATGAAGACAAAAAAATAATTTAAGAGCCTGTTTAAATTTTATTGCGATTATTTTTTATTGCTATTTTTGAGATGGATTTTTTGCTTTTTATTTGAAGATTTAGCGGGCTAAATCAAAAAGAAAAAGTGAAAAAGACGCT
>JAISMV010000006.1 GCA_031276535.1 Flavobacteriaceae bacterium | reverse complement strand
CAATGTTTATTGTCCATAGAATATTCCAATGGAAATGCCCCTTTGGCTATCACCGTAATGTAATCGGCTCCTTCCTGCAAGTCTGTGATAACCGGCTCTTCGAAAAGCTTCACTTCCACCTGGAATGTCACAGGACAAGACAAGCCGTAGTTCAGGTATCTGGTTACCGTTACGGTGTAAATTCCCGCTTCGCCTACGGTGATCTCTCGGGTCGTCTCTCCTGTGTTCCACAGATATTCATCAAAATCTCCCGCATCAAGTATCGTCTTCGATCTAGGGCAGATGCTTACTTCCTTCGGCAGCGGATTAGGCGGATAATAGGTCTGCAATTTTATCCTGCTCAGGGAAGGGCATCGGGTATTCAGACCCGGATCTTCTTCCACCCTTACGTATACATAATCCAGATTGGTCGTGTATGCGGTAGCCGCTGTAATCGGATTTTGATTCTTTTGGGCATCGTCCAAAGAGAGAAAATAGGTATAAGTAATATCCGACTCTGTAGAAATAGCGTTTTGCACTAAGGTCAGGTCAAATTCCGCAAATCCGTCGTTATCTCCGTCGCAGGCGGTTAATTTCACTTCCGGGGATACGGTTATTTTCGGATTGGTACGTATTTCCAGAGAACTTGTCCGTACACAGCCGGTATCGAGGTTTTTTACTCTTATATACAGGGTTTTTGGAAAGTCTGTATACGGTTTCGTGTACGGAACGTCTTTATTTATCTCCACACCGTTAACCATTTCGGCATTCGCCGCACTTTCGTGGTAGCTTATTTCGTAATTCCCTGTATTGACCGGTATATCTTTGTCCAGTGTATTCAACACGATGTCGTATACTTCATCCAAATTGTCGTCGCATAACAAGTGCGATACCGGATTAAGCGCCGGTGCCGGCGTTTTGGTTATCCTCAACTCCCGTATCTGGTAACATTTTGTCGTCTTGCTCTGGAAGCGTACCCACAACGAGGTTTTCCCTACAGGAACCAGATAGGAGGACAAGTCGGAGAAAGGTATAGGGTTTTGGGTACTTTCCGCATCCGGTAGTGTGGTATGGAGGCTGATGTCTAAATCGTTGAAAAGGTTCGGATACCCCGGAAGAGCATTTACTTCCGCATACATGAACTTAACTTCTTCCGACAAGTCTACCCTGCTCGGGGTCTTGCCGTCGGATTCGAATTCACATACTTTAACATCCAACCGATCTTGTACGTTGATATACGGATAGACAAGGGTTTTAATGCTTGCCAGATTGTCGCAGTGTCCGGATCTCTGTACCCGAACGTAAACCCGGTGCTCGTATGGAGTCGGATTCTTCCAATGGGATGGATTCGGAATGGCGTTGGTGTTTGTCTGCGCATCCTCAAGGGTCTCGTAATAGATATAGCTCATGCCGGAAGCGCTGCTTATCGAACCGGATACGGAGGTGAGATCAAAATAGGTCTTGCCGTCGGCATCGGATTCGTCGCATTCCATTATTTCCGGCTCTGCCGTATTTATCGATACTTTCGGATTTACATTAAAAGAGATGGCAGTAATCGAATAACATCCGGTACCGTCTTTTTTATCCACTCTTACCCAAACCTGATAAAAGTATGGATCCCCCGGAGTTCCGGGAGGCAATAAATCGGATTCCGAAAGAATAAGGTTTAATCTCGATATGGGATTTTCTCTTTTTTCCGCATCTGAAAGATTTTTATAATAGGTATAGTTATACAAATTATCTAAATTAGGTTCCCCTATGATTATCTGTGTTTTATAATCATCCAGATTGGAAATTACATAGCGATCGTCCAAATCACCATCGGATTCATCGCATATATATGGAAAAATATTTCCGGATTTGGGATTTCCATGAATGGTAACATCAAATCTTCTTATGACAAAACATCCGGTTTTGTTGTCTGTATATTTAATATGGAAAAAGTCATTATCGGATACCATAATCCCCTCGTCTATCAGGTTTTGGGGAATGGTACTGTTGGCATTTCCAACCGCTTCCGCTTTTGTGTGATGATAGGTGATCGTAAAGTCCCCCACAGTTGCAGGAGGCACTATCATGCTAAGGGCATGTTCTTTAATGTTTATTAGTTTCTCTTCGCTATCGGAACAAAGAACGATGGCGTCATCTTTTATCTTTCCTTCCAACGTAGGGTATTGAGCAAAGGTAAAAGGGGCTGCGGAATAGCACCCGGTAGTTTTATGGGTAACTTTCACCCAGAGAGTTGTTGGAAATTTGGTAATGGTTGCGCTATTCTTTGAAATCAGATTGGTCAGTTTATCATCGTAATAATAGGTAAAAGTATAATCGGAAACGATTCCTGTGGTTATAAAATCCGGATTGTACGGATTAAGATCAATTATCTCTTTGACTTGTTCGTTGTCATTTTTGGTATTGTTATTACAGATATAATAAGTTTCGGGAGAATGAATAACGGGTGGAGGAACCAGATTGAAATTCAATTCGAAAATACGGGAACACCCTCCCTTGTCAGTGGTTATTTTTACATAACCGGGGTTGAAAGCCGTTACCGGAAAGTTAACCGTAAGCTCATTACTTCCATTTTGGGCATCTTTGTATGTCAGATAAAACGCATAGCTATATCCTTTGCCTTGAAATTCCTTCTTATTATTTTCAATCAACTGCTCATTTACTTTTGAAACGGGAATGGACTCAGACCCTAATGTACCATAATCGCATACGGATATGGTCCTATTGGGAAAATCATTAATTTTAATCAGAGATAATGATACAGGCAGCACTTTAAAACAACCTGTGTTCTCATCGTCTATTCTCACGTATACGACAGCCGATTGATTTACAGAGTAATTTACCGAAGTGGCATTATCGGGGTCATAAGTTCCTATATAGTACGGGGAACTGTCTCCTCCTGTTTCTGCTGCTTTATTATTATTATAAAAATAAATTTTGGATTTTTTATCTGCATTACTGATTATCGTATTCAGGTTCAATTCTTCCTTATCGTCCCCGTTGTCATCACATATATAAATCGTGTCTTCTATATCGGGAAGGGCAACTGTTGTGGTAAATAATAATTCCAACTCTACTTGTACAAAACACTTACCATCTACCATAACCGTAACAAATACGGAGAATGGACTGGCTGTCATTTCATAAGCCGAAGGGTTAGGTACTGAATAACCTAAATCATATTTAGTGGTATTGGTTATGTTCAGTAAGGTTTTTATATCTTCCACATATCGGGTTAAATCTACTTTTTCTTTTTTATCTCCCCAAAAATCACAGACGGTATAACTTAGTTTTTCCTTTCTCAGTTTCTCCACAGTAATGGAAAATTTATATTTATACCAACACCCCAGGAGAGGGGCGGCTAAAACCTCTACTAAAGCATAATATTCTACAGTGTCCCCGACAGAGATCTGATCGGAGGTTATGATCTTATTTTTATTTTTTTCCTGATCTGACATGTAATCTGAAGCGTCCTGTTCTGTTTTAAAATAAAGGACATTTGTATAGAACCCCTTATACAGACTCTTAAATCTTTCATCCAGTGTATACATATGTATCAGCGCAGACCCGGTATCACTATTGTGACATACAATAAAATTATCCGTCTTCAAACTAACCTGTTGTATATAAATAATAGGAAAATTCAAGGCGGCAATAACTCCTGATACTTTTATTTTATATTTTGCCGTAATCTCCTTATAAAAGACCGGAGGAATAAAGGTAAAGGTATAAGAATACGGATCCGTCTTTGTAATTAGATTTCCATTACTTTTTTCATAAAACTCAATTTGTTCAACATCGTTTAATGTCATTCCTTTCGGCAGATAGAATCGGAGATAATCCTCCGCCAGATTTACTGTATATTTTCCTCCGGGTTCTCCACATACAGTTCCCCCGCTGCCGCCAGGTCCCCCGGTACCTCCCGGAATCCCGGGTACTCCTCCTCCTGAGTTTCCGTCACAATCTCCGTCTGCCTTGAATGTTATATAGGTATTGTATGCACAAATTCCCAAAACATCCTTAATTTGAAAATATATAGTCCGATCCAATGCAAATTCCGTTGCAGTCGGTTTGGTTATTTCACTGGAATGATTCGCGTCCCAATAATACCTGACCTTATATTGGGATGAAGGAAGAGAATTGGAAAGTTTAGTTAGATATTGGGTCAGGTCTACCGTAATTTTCTGATCTTCAAATGTCCAACAAATTAACTCTTCCAGTCCGTCTTTTACGTTTATTTTTTTCAAATAGTTCAGAGTGACCGAATAAATACCATAACAATTGATATTGTCAAATCCTTTATTCCATACTTTGATAAACAACGTCTGGGAGGCGGTTAAAGGAAAATTAGTGTAGTTGATTATCTCTCCCGTATCAGTTTGGGCATCATTTTCCGTAAGGTAAAATTTAATGTCCATGGTGGAATTATCAAATCCGGAAAGTTTGCCTGCCACCTGAGTTATTAAATGTATTTTTTCTACACCGTCACCGTCATAGTCACAGAAACCTAAGGTTTTTCCGTTTTCAACCACCGGTTTTTTATTGATTCTCAATTGCAGAGTCGATACGGCATAACATATTCCTCCCTTAAATACTCTGACATAAACGGAGACTTTATCTTTGGAATATTCATATTGTTTCGGATTTTGAATTTTTCCTGTTTCTGTCCCGTTGTATGCATTATCGTAGGTGTCGTAATATGTAAATGTCAATTCCGGAGTACTGTTTATTTCCTGTTCAAACTGAGTCAGGTCTATTACGGCTTTTTCGTTGTTTCCGATACAGGGCGCCTGCTTAATATCCATCGTTACATTATTGTTTGTAACGTGATCCGGTGAAAATTTAATTCCTATTTCATCGCTTACCTGAAATTGAGAACAGAGATTATACGTGACCACCGCTTTATATCGGGTATCGCCGGAAAGAGGTTTCGTAATAGGGTTTCCTGTACCTATCAGTTTGTTATTTTCGTACCATTGTACTGTGACTGTCGTATTTCCTGAGGGCAAAAAACGCCAGGCTTCCTCGTGAGCTTCCCATTCTCCGGTATTTCTACCGGGAGGAGAAATTCCCACAGTACCGGATGCATTGGTTATTCCGATCAGGGCTTTTCTTTCTTTTGTGGAAGTTGTGTTAAACGATTTTTCTTTTACATAAACGTCTATAACATTCACCGTTTCATACAATACAATTTGGGAAGTGGATCTTCTATTGGAACTGAACTGGGGAATATTTTCATAATTAACGACAAATTTCCGGTAAGGTGCAGTACCCTGAACGGAAACCTTTATCAGATCTATACTTTTGTTATTAGCATCCACCAGATGCATATCATGATATACACCAAAAATGGACGACTTAGGCAGTCCGGTATTGGGAATATTTCCTGCTATTTTCCAGGGATTTTCTTTATTCGCCATGGAAGTATCAAAACTCACCACTCCGTTGTCGCTTATTATGAGCTTGTTGTATTTTACTCCATAAAAACAAAACTCAAAAGGCATTTTTATGGCAGAACCGAAAGTATCGTCTCTTTTTCCGTCATCTTTTTCAATATGAATTAACTGCCCTGCTGAAAAATCTACAACCGGAGTATAGTTTATACTTTTGACCGTGTAATCATTGGGGTATCCTATAGTCGGATATTCCGCTATAAGCCGGACAGACCGAATGGGGTAACTGTCATATTCACAATCAACATTTATTAAGCCCGAAGTTCCGTTATGGTCTTTTATCTTAACCTGAGGAATTGTTACCTCCTGCGAAAACATTTTCTGAAAAGAAAATGATGCCAATATTATAGACAAAATCATAAGTGCACCTGCTCTCTCCCGTCTCATAGTAACTATATTTGCTTTTAACAATTCTTAATCTGTTTTTATTCATTTAATTACACAAACATATTTACTGATCATTCGTAGAATACTAATCTCCGAAACTTTTTCAGGCGTTCTCTGAAAGATGATACATACCGAATCTGCAATGCTTTACGCATCTTAAACCCATTTACCCAACCGGAACCTAAGGATACGGAAAAAGCCGGCAGGCTCCTCATTCAGGGTTTCCTCAGGAATCTTTTAATCACTCTGCATGAAGAACCTGAATGTTTCTTGATACAGAGATTCTTTTATGCCCGTTCCTGCGGATTTCCTCTTTGCGGAAAGTTAAACACATGAAGTCTACAAGATACCGTATACGATTTTGTATTACTGAAGTTATTTTAAACTCACGCTATACTGTTTTCCCAACTACCCCAATTTGATTCTTATTTTCGGATACTTGATATGTTGTAAAGAAACCTGATTGGTAATTCTCATCGCTGCCAAAGAACGCTTTGATTTGCACCTGAGTAAATGTCTCCTGCTTTTTACCATTGATTTCTAAAAACCAAAAAACACTAAAAAAATGTGTTCTGTTATAATAACTGGAGTTTCATCAATGCAAAAATAAAAAAACGTTTGGAATAAAAGGCAAAAATCAGTATATTTTCTTTTTGAAAATCAGATAATTAAACTAAAGTTTGTCGTGTAATTAATTTCAGCAAAGTTACGGATATATTTTTGTACTGTTGACGGTTTTTTGCGAAAATTTTAAAACATTATGACAAATCACATTCGATCGTGAATTTTATTCCCCTTTCGTCAGTAGCTCATCTCCTGTGGTCTTCCGTCCGAAAACTGCCTTAAAAGCAATCCGAGCCCGGTTTAAGCACAGACTGAAACAGTTGCGTATCATAAACTTTTTCAATATTTTTTAAAGAGATTTTTTTAACGAAAAAAAAGCCTTAAAAATCTGAACCGTTCGATTTTCGGTTTAATTTCTTTGTGAAAATCATCTGTTTTTACAAAAATTTCCGTAATTTGGTCTTATAAATCTATGGGTGATTATTCGATTATATTTTTGGTGTTTAATACTTAAATATACGAATTATTCCTTTTTTTTACAAATTTTTTTACATTTTTTTTACCCGATTACCCCGAACTCAGGTTAAAATATAAACAGAAATCGTATTTTTGTACCCTTAAACTTTTGTAAAAGAATGGAGAATATCTCTAAGGAAACAAAAAAAAAACAAAAAAGACTGACAGGCAAAACAATCTTTGGCATATCCTTACTCACCGTGTCTGTTATCTTGCTGCTGTCTTTCATTTCTTTCTATTTCAGCTGGAAGGAAGATCAAAGTCAGCTCTCTTCCTTTTTAAACAGAGATATACCCGCTCAAAATATCGTTGGGAAAATAGGGGCTTTTCTGGGAGAGGTTTTTATTTTTAACGGTGTTGGAATTATCGCTTTCTTCATTCCTTTTTTCTTATTCCTTTTATCTGTTAAGGTTTTATTCGGAAAAGAACTTTTAAAATTATGGAAAGTTCTTTCTCATGGAATCTTCTTTATTATATGGCTACCTGTTTTTTCCGCCATGATCTTCGGTTCCAAATGGTTGCTTTCCGGCTTAATCGGATATGAAGCCTACGATTACCTAAAAACTCTGTTGGGTGTCGCAGGAACAGGAATTGCTTTGTTTCTGTCCATAATCGTATATTTTATTCTGGAATTTAACCTTAGCGTAGATACCGTTACCGAAGGAAAATCATCTCCACTAAAATCAACTGCGAAAGAAGAGGAGGAAGAAGAAAAAGAACCCTTTGAAGAAGAAATAATTTACGAAAAAATAGAAGATCCTAAAACGGTTACATCAGAGACCGCATTGCCGAATAAAGAAAAAGGAACTTTCGAACAGATAACAGAAGAAAAGCCGTCTATAGTCTCAACATTAGAACCTAAAATCATATCCTCCGCAAAAATTACGGATATTCATCAACCTGCAAAACTGGAAATAGACATACCCATAGAAGAAGAAACGGTTGACGAAGTACTGCTGACCATAGAAGAACCTGAAAAAGAAAAAATTTCCGCCAAAAATGAAACCGGCGAAACCATTTTGGAGGATTTCGGTCCCTATGACCCCAAATTAGACCTTCCCCGATATAAATATCCTACTTTGGATCTATTGAAAACGTATAGCTCTACCGACTCCATTACCATTAATAACGAAGAGCTGGAAGAAAACAAAAATAAAATCGTAACTACTCTGGCAAACTATGGGATTGGAATTTCCAACATAAAAGCAACCATTGGCCCCACCGTTACTTTGTATGAAATTATTCCGGAAGCAGGAATACGAATCTCCAAAATTAAAAATCTGGAAGACGACATTGCTTTAAGTCTGGCTGCCTTAGGAATCCGTATCATCGCTCCGATTCCGGGAAAAGGAACCATCGGTATCGAAGTTCCCAACAGCACCCCTACCATAGTTTCCATGCGTTCGGTTATCGCCTCTCAAAAATTTCAAAAACAGGATATGGAACTGCCCATTGTCTTTGGGAAAACCATTTCCAATGAAACTTTTGTCACCGACCTGACCAAAATGCCTCACTTATTGATGGCGGGAGCTACCGGACAGGGGAAATCCGTAGGATTGAATGCCGTTGTTACTTCCTTGTTATATAAAAAACATCCCAGTGAACTAAAATTTGTTTTTGTAGACCCTAAAAAAGTAGAGCTTACCTTATATAACAAAATAGAACGTCACTTTCTGGCAAAATTACCCGATACGGAAGACGCCATCATTACAGACACAACCAAGGTGATTAACACGCTGAATTCCCTTTGTGTAGAAATGGATAACCGGTATAAACTTTTGCAGTCTGCTTATGTACGCACTATCAAAGAGTACAATCAAAAATTTAAGGAAAGACAACTAAATCCTGAAAAAGGACATCGGTTCTTGCCCTATATTGTCTTGGTTATTGACGAGTTTGCCGACCTTATTATGACTGCCGGAAAGGAAGTGGAACTGCCCATAGCCCGACTGGCTCAACTGGCACGGGCTATCGGTATTCATCTGGTGATTGCAACTCAACGTCCTTCCGTAAATGTGATCACAGGTATGATCAAAGCGAACTTTCCCGCGAGAGTAGCTTTCCGTGTGACATCCAAAATCGATTCCCGTACCATTCTTGACGGAAACGGAGCAGACCAGCTGATAGGAAAAGGAGATATGCTGTTCACCACCGGAAATGAGCTTATCCGTATGCAATGTGCATTTGTAGACACCCCCGAAGTAGATAAAATCACAGAATATATAGGTTCCCAGCAAGGATATGCCGATGCGTATCTTTTACCGGAATATTACGAAGAAAACTCTCTGGCAAATGGAAACGAAAGTATTGATTCCAAAAAAGATGAACTTTTTGATGACGCGGCAAGGATAATTGTTTCCGCTCAACAAGGTTCTGCCTCTCTGATACAAAGAAAACTATCGCTGGGATACAACCGGGCGGGAAGAATCATGGATCAGTTGGAAGCTACGGGAATTGTAGGTCCTTTCGAAGGAAGTAAAGCAAGAAAAGTTCTGATTACGGATTTAAATACTTTGGAACAATTATTGGGTAATCTAAACAATTAAAACATATCAATTTAATTATAATCATGAAAAAAATATCCGCACTCATACTCACTTGTTTTTCAGTCTTTCTCTGGTCTCAAAAAATCAACCCGAATGCAATACGATTATTGGATACTGCCAGTGAGGAATTAAGCAAAAACTCCACGTTTTATATAAAGTTTAACTATCTTTATGTAATTCCGGGGCAAAAAAGCTCTGCCGAAACCGGTCAGGTGTATGCAGCAAAAGAGAAGTATCACTTGATACTTCCCAATATTACACAGATCTATGATGGTTATAAAGTATACACTATTTCCAAAGAAGATAAAGAGATTACTTCATCTGACAGAGAAGACGGAACCAGCCTTTCTCCTACTAATATTTTAAGCCTTTACAAGAAAGGATTCGATATTTTTTTTGAAGGAACATCCACTATTAACGGCACTAAATGTAACATTATAAAACTGGTTCCCACAGACAAAAAAAAATCAAGATCAATCGTACTGGCAATTGCTAAAAATAAACTGGTCCGGATCTCGGAAAATTATAACGATGGAAGCTCTCTGATATTAACCATCATTGATTTTAGAGAAAACCTAATTGTTAACAAATCTTTACTTAGCTTTGATAAAAACAATTATAAAGATTACACACTCACAGAGTTATAAAAAAAATGATTAAAAAGTTAGACTGGTATATTATCCGTACTTTTTTTGGCCCTTTTCTGTTTATATTCAGTGTTTTGATGTTTATCTTCGTAGTTCAGTTTGCCTTTACACAAATGGATAAATTTGTAGGCAAAGGGTTGAATATTTGGGATATAACAAAATTACTGTATTATTTAGGGCTTGATGTGATACGTATGGTATTACCTCTAACTATTTTACTTTCCTCCATTATGGCTTTCGGAGGCTTTGGAGAAAGATATGAACTGGCTGCTATGAAATCTGCCGGAATTTCTCTGGCGCGGATCATGTATCCGCTTTTTGGTTTTGTGTTTGTAATGGCCTGCTGGCTGTTCTATTTCTGTAATACTACCCTTCCCGACAATCAGAGACGGGCAAGGAACATGCTTACTAATATAGCCCAGACAAGACCGGCTCTGAATTTTGAAGAAGGACGGTTCATTAAGGAAATGGATCCTTTCAGCATAAAAATAGAAAAAAAAAGCGGGGAAAACGGCAGTGAATGGGAACAGGTTTTCATTCATAAGAACGCTTCTTCCTTCGAAGACCAACAAACCATAATTGCAGAAAGAGGAAGTATCGTGTCTAAAGACAACTATTACCTTAAATTAGAATTATATAACGGATATGTTTATCAGGAAGATGTCAAAGGTAAAAGACTTCGGGAATTACAAAGACAACCGGGAAGCAGTATAAAATTTGACACCTTAACCCAGTTTTTTGATATTTCCGATTTCATTCAAAAATCATTGGATCGGGAATCGGGGGGAGACAATTTCAGATATAAATCATTTGTGGAATTAGGCATTTACATAGACTCCATAAAGACCTCCAATACAAAATATTATAAAGAACTGGCTAATAACAGCACCCTTGTTCTATTCGGAAATACAGAACCGCTGGATTCTTTAGATTACAGAAAATATAAGGAAAATCTTCCTTTTGACTGGAACAAACTCAAGGATAGCACGAAATTTGAACTGGTTCGGTCTGCCATCAGTCAGGTTAATATGGCGAAAGGAGAATTGGAAACTAAAAAATCGGAAATAAATGATGTTGGAAATTTCATTGCTAAAATGATTCTGTGGCAGCACAAAAATATGGTTTCTTATTCCCTTACCTGTATAGTTTTTTTCCTTATTGGAGCTCCTCTGGGAGCGATCATCCGGAAAGGAGGTATCGGAATGCCCGTGATTGTAGCCGTAATTATCTTCATCATATTCTACGTTTTGGGATTATATACGGAAAATTTAGCCAAAAATCAGATTTTTAACCCTTATTGGGCTTCCTGGTTTCCCAATGCCGTATTTCTTCCCTTGGGCATATTCCTTACCATCAAATCCATGCGGGATTCCGAATTGTTTGATATTGACAATTATCTGGAACCGGTTAAAAAATTTATTCGCAAGTTTAAAAAACAAAAAAACATAGAACACAGTAGATACCAATGATCAACACAAATTTAAAAATAAACACCATTCCTGAAGCTCTAGAAGATTTAAGACAGGGAAAAGTTATTATTGTGGTGGATGATGAAAACAGAGAAAATGAAGGCGATTTTATAGCTGCCGCATCAACGATGACTCCGGAGACCATCAACTTCATGACCATGTATGGAAGAGGCTTGGTCTGTACTCCGCTGACACAGAAAAGAGCGGAAGAACTAAATCTGGATTTTATGGTAGGTAAAAATACCGACCCGAAACAAACGGCTTTTACCGTTTCCATAGACTTACTGGGACATGGAGTAACCACAGGAATTTCAGCTTCAGACAGGGCAAAAACAGTTCGCGCATTAGTAGATGAAAACATAAAACCTGAAGATTTTGCTCGTCCGGGACATATCTTCCCTTTAGTCGCTAAAAAAGGAGGCGTACTGAAAAGAGACGGACATACGGAAGCAACGGTAGATCTATTACAATTAGCCGGACTTCCTTCCACCGGGGTTTTGGTGGAAATCATGAACGAAGACGGAACTATGGCGCGTTTGCCTCAATTGATTGAAGTTGCCGAAAAATTCAATTTAAAAATTGTTACTATCGAAGATCTGATAGCATACAGACTGAAAAATGATTCCTTAATTGAAAAAGTGGATGATTCTCTGATAAATACCCATTACGGAGAATTCCGGTTTGTGATCTATAAGGACAAAACCAATGATCAAATTCATTTTGCTCTGGTAAAAGGAGAAATAGAAGAAAACGATATAATCCCTGTAAGGGTGACGGCTATTAATGCTTATGCGGATTTATTTAAAACTCTTGCAAAAGGAGAAGAAAACATTCTGGACCAGAGCATACGCCTGATCAACCGGGAAGGAAAAGGCGCTATTGTGTTTATCAACAATCCGTATAACCTTGAAGTGGAAACCCATCTCCACGAGATAAAAGAATACATTTCCGGAAAAACCTCAACCTCAGGATTGAATTCAGATGAAAGAGATTTGGGTATCGGAGCTCAGATCATTAAAGACTTGGGAATTAAAAAAATTAATGTCCTCACCCCAAATCCGGATAAAAATTTACCTTTGAGTAATGGGTATGGCATTGAGATTGTTAATGAAATTAAAATTTAGTTTCCCGCATTATTAGCGCAGTATCTGGCAACCCTAAGAAAGAAACCGCCAAAAAGTCCGTTTCTTTTTCATTCCAGATACAACAAAATAAAATCATATTTAGGATCCGATTTGGGAATAACCGTTATCGGGTCCTTGCCTGCTTTTTGCGCGCCTATGATCTTATCTTTGTACCGTCTCAAATAGATCTGGCTTTGTAGCTCCTCCTCTGTTGCCCGTGATAGATTTATCTTGCGAACTTTTGATGTGTCCAAAGAAAAAGCCTCCGAGATACGAACGACCATTTCAGGAGTAATATCATAAACATCTTTCAGCTGATCTTTGGAAACAAATCCTCCCAATCCTTTTCTAAAACCCAGTACTTTTTTTGCTATGGAAGCATCCCCGATAACAGAAAGAATATCGTTAAATGAAGCCGAATTTAACTCTTTTTTCTCCACCGGTACCGAAGCCGTCTTGTTATTAGGTGTTTGTTGAGAAACCTCTTTTTCAGGAAGTTGAATAAAGGGCGCTAATTCCGTATACTTTTTTTCCGAAATGACAAAACATTTCTTTATCTGTTCTTTGGAGGTAAACATTCCTCCTATCATATTTTTATATTTTAAGATTACCTCTGCCTGTTTTTCCGAAAAACCTATATCCATCCAATTTTTCAGTGTATACGTGTTAGGATTAAAATTTTTCAATGAATATTTTTTATCAGAAGGAGTGAAAACTGCCTGTTGTTGAGGGTCTTTTTCCGGCAGCAGCAAAAAAGAAGAAAGTTCGTTGTATTTCTTCTCAGAGATAACAAAACAGGATTTAATCTGTTCTTTTGACAAGAATTTTCCTCCCAAAAGCGTTTTATATTTTAAGATCACTGAGGCTTGTTTTTTAGAAAAACCTATTTTTTCCCAATTCTCCTGAGTATAGTTATTCGGATCAAACGGCTGCAATCTGTTCCCATTATGTTTCTCTTCCTGAGGATCGGGAAAAGATAGTTCCTTTATCAGGTGAGAAGACAGTTCCTTCTCCGATACACTTTCCGGAAAAAAATGCTCTCTATGGATGAAAACTTCCAGTAGAAAAATTGCCCCTACCAACAGAAAAACTCCTATTCTTTGTTCCCGTATCATTTTAAGTCTTAAACTCATAATGTATTATATAAGCTGTAAATAAATTTAATAATTGCAAAAATAATCAATAAATTTATACAAAGACATAATAAAAAATATTTTTATTATGTCATTTGTTTTTTATAAATACGCTACGTTTAAGTTGAGAAATTAAAAAAAGCCGTCTTTCGACGGCTTTATGTATTAAAGATTTGTATTTCCTTTAAAATTTGTAGAATCCTCCAATACCGAAAGTACTGGTAGCATAGGTGCTGGAAATTGATTTGTAAGAAAGATAAAGCTGATACTTTTCTAATAAGTTTAATCCTACTTTAGGTTGGAAAAGAAATCCGGAGTCTTGGTCTTTACCTGTACCAATGGCAAAACCTAGATCAAGACCGACAAATACTTTGGAAGTAAAATCGTATTCTCCCGTAGCCAGAAGAGGGATGAAGCCGAAATCTTTCACTTCTATTTTTATTGTTTTAGGTAAAAGGTCTTGAAAAAAAGGATTATAAAGAGGATTATTTTTTTCATAATCCTTTCCTATAAAGTGGTCATACCCTGTAGCAACTCCTACTCTAAGACCGGATACAGCTTCTATCTCCCAAAGGTAGGCAACGTCCAATCCGAAATTGAAACTCGAAATATCAGCAAGCTCTCCCGTTGGCAAGCCAGCATGGATACCTCCTTTAAGTGATCCCTGTGCGGACAATGTTAAACTTAACATCAAAACAGGCAATAAGAATAATTTTTTCATAATTTTATTTGTTTATTTTTTACATCATTACACCATCAAAATTCATACCAACTGATATTCTATTTATTCACAGTTGGTTAATTATATTAATCCGGCTATTTTCGAGCAATATTTGCATATTTGAGGATTTTTTTATCCTATTTTGAAGGGGTTTTTATTCTTATATCAGAGTCCGGTTATTATTTTCCCTCTTTCATCCCCTTTTGAACATAACTCATATCTCCCATTGATTCTACCGTGAACTTTCCATTCTCAAAAATAACCTTGCAAACAGACGCATTATCCAAATCCTTTTCCAGTAATTGTCTTCCTCCCCAGTTTTGAAGCATCAGCGTGATACACATACCATGAGCTACAACCAACACATTCCTCTCCTCTCCGAATCTACTCTCCCTGTCGGCTATTTGCAGTAACGCTTTCTGAGTTCTTTTTTTGACCTGCTCAAAATTTTCAGCTATACCCAGTTGATCTAAAATTTTTATGGCATCAACTACTTGTTCGTAGGTTATTTCCTTTTCCCTGTTAAAAACATCGTTTAGTAAATCCTGTCCGTTGGCATACCGCAGATAAAGAGCCGCCTCTCTCCACATGGTTCGGTTAAAATCAGACTCATAACTCCCGAAGCAGGCTTCGCGAAATCCTTCCTCCTCAACAACAGAAAGATTTTTTTGTCCCTGATATTCTAAAATAACCCTAACCGTTTGGCGGGTTCTTCTTAAATCGCTGATGTAAGCGGAATCAAATCGTATTTCTCTTAATCCTTTCCCTAAATATTCCGCCGCCTTTATTCCTTCCTCTGTCAGGGGAGAATCACTCCACCCCTGTACTCTTCCCAATGTGTTTAAAATGGTTTTTCCATGACGCACGATATAAAAAATTATCTTCGAACTCATAAAATCTTCTTAACTATATTATCTGCTTTTTCCTGCGAAGGTACGCATTTATAATCGGGGAAGGCACTAAAACCGTTTATTATACTACAATACCTCAACCCGCTTTGTTTCCCTTATTTTAATAAAGTCGCTTCAAAAACATCAACTCAATACCAATCCCGAATATTTTTTGCATAAATATGTAAAAAAAATTATTTATGTAAAAAAAATAAATAGTACCTTTGTGGCTTTAAATTAGTTTCAAAATTAAATTCAGATTTAAGACTTGAAAAATCTTGGTTTATTTTTAGGCAATGTAGAGTTGCATGTTAACAATATAATCCCGCACCCCAAATATTTAAGGAGGCGGGTCAGGCTTTGATTTTCTTACAAAGCCGCCGCTTCAGTCCTGTTACAGCATCCGCTGTAATACTTTCAATCACATTTTAATCTTATTTTATTATTGGAAAAATGAATATTAATATTGTTGTTGCAGATGAAAAACATTACAAATACGCTGAAGAGATATGCGAAACCATATACAACTCAGCTATTGTCCGGGGTACAGGTATAGCGAAGAGAACTCCTGAGTACATACAGAAAAAAATGGATCAGCGGCAAGCCATTATAGCTCTGGATGGAGATACCTTTGCTGGATTCTGTTATATAGAAAAATGGCAGAACGGAGAATTCGTAGTACACTCAGGTCTGATAGTCCACCCGGATTACCGAAGCGTCGGATTAGCGAAGAAGATCAAGCGTTTTGTTTTTAATTACACCCGGAAAAAGTTTCCTGAATCCAAAATATTTGGAATCACTACCGGATTGGCAGTCATGAAAATAAATTCGGAACTGGGCTACAAGCCTGTCACTTTTTCCGAACTGACAGATGATCCTGAGTTCTGGAACGGCTGCAGAACCTGTACCAACTTCAACATACTTCAAAGCAAGGAAAATAAAATGTGCTTATGCACAGGCATGTTGTTTGACCCTAAGGCACAAAAAGAACAAGACGATACAACGGAAAAAAACGCCTTTGATAAAAAGGTAATTCTTCACCTGAAAAAGATTAAACAAGCCTTTCTGTTGAAGCCTGCTAAAAAAGAAATTGAAAAACTCCATTAAAAAATTATACCGATGAAAAAAGCAGTTTTAGCCTACAGTGGCGGATTAGATACCTCTTATTCTTTAGTTAACCTGACTAAGGAACAAGGAATGGAAGTTCATACAGTAATTGTAAATACCGGTGGATTTTCAGATGAAGAATTAAAACAAATAGAAAAAAGATCGTATGAATTAGGCTCAAAACGTCATGAAACCATTGATGTCACTGATAAATTTTACCAAAACTGTCTCCGTTATCTTATTTACGGAAATATCTTAAAAAACAATACCTACCCCTTGTCCGTAAGTGCGGAAAGGATGTTTCAGTCCATTGCTATTGCAGAATATGCAAAAGAAATAGATGCGGAATACATTGTTCATGGAAGTACAGGCGCCGGAAACGATCAGATTCGTTTCGATGTAGCTTTTGCCGTAATTTCCCCCAAATCAAAGATCATCACTCCTATTCGGGACGAAAAATTATCCCGGCAGCAGGAAGTGGATTATTTACAAAAAAACGGAGTGGATATGAACTGGGAAAAAGCTAAATATTCCATTAATAAAGGTATTTGGGGAACATCCGTCGGCGGAGTGGAAACTCTTTCTTCTGACAAGGCTCTGCCGGAAGAAGCCTATCCGACACCGCTTTCCGAAACCCAGCCTTCCGTAATCGAAATTGAGTTTAACAAAGGAGAGCCGGTAGGATTAAATGGTGAAAGAATGAACTCCGTTCAACTAATCCAAAAATTAAATAAAATTGGCGGAAAATATGCCATTGGACGAGATATACATGTAGGGGATACTATTTTAGGGATCAAAGGAAGAGTCGGGTTTGAGGCTCCTGCCCCAATGTTGATTATCAAGGCGCATCATTTATTGGAAAAACATACCTTATCAAGATGGCAGTTATTACACAAAGATTCTCTGGCCAACTGGTACGGGACTTTATTACATGAAGCTCAATATCTGGATCCTGTCATGAGAGATCTAGAAGCTTTTCTGGAATCTTCCCAGAAACATGTAACCGGAAAAGTAAAAATTCAGTTGACGCCTTATCATTTCAACATGATCGGGATACAGTCTCCTTATGATATGATGCAGTCTAAAGTAGCAGTCTATGGAGAGGAAAATGATGCCTGGGATAGCAGAGATGCTCGGGGATTCATTAAAATTTTCGGGAATCAGCTGAAAATTTATCATAGCTTTGATAACAATGATCCATCTTGAACAGGAAAATGAAAAAATTTGTTTTATTTTTATTTATTTTATTTTCTATTGGGCTATTTGCCCAGAAAGGAGTCTTTCAGATCAAAAAAGATACAATTAGAAACAGAACATTTACCGGGAAAATCGGAAATTATCCGGTCACATTACATCTTGAATATGCAAACCTATCCGATGGTCATGGCGGTATTTATTCTCTCCGGGGCTGGTATTACTACGATAAATACAAAAAACAGATTCCTTTGGTCGGGATTTATGACGGAGGATACACCCTATATGTTTTTAACGATAAGAAGCTGGAGAAAAAAGTAGTGGATTTTAAATGGGAATCAAATACAGACTCTTTTTGGGACTATGTAGACAAATATAAAAACTTACATGGATATAAAGAAAAATTAATTTTTACCGAAGGAATATATTTTAATGATCGGGGTATCATCAAAGAATGGAACGATGGAAAGAAAAAACTGAAATTTGAGTTAAACGATTCTGATTCCGGAATATTGGAATATAAAGAATTTTTGATTTTTCCGGATAATCATCAGGTTAATTTACCGGAAAGTTTACATGATAGAGGATTTGAATTGGTTAATTATAAAATGACGGATCGGGGAGCAGAGGTCTTATTAGAATATAATTACTTTATGAGAGCTTATGCTTTGGGAACGTGCGGAGTAGGAGCTGAAGTGGGATATTGGCTCTTAAAATTTGACCAATCAAATCAATTGCAGGAACAAAAAAGAATTCCATTAGAAAGCTGTGAGTACGGAATCTCTTATGAGATAGTAGATAATGATGTAACCCCTCACATAGAAGTTTTCCACCTGACAAGTAATTACAGTGAATTTAAATTACCTAAAAAGGTTACCGTTAATCTGTCTGATATAACAATAGAAGAATATGAATAAAATAAAAGCAAGCATTGCAGGAGGAGCAAGCTATACTGCCGGAGAATTACTGAGAATTCTCATCAATCATTCTCATGTGGAAATTGCCTCAGTTTTTAGCACCACCAATGCCGGAAACCCGGTTACAAAAATACATAATGATCTATTAGGAGAAACCGATTTATACTTTACCGATAAAATTGATACCCATTCAGACATTGTTTTTCTCTGTCTGGGATATGGAAAATCAAGACCGTTTCTGGAAGAAAATAAATTCAGTCCCAAAACCCATATCATTGATCTGAGCAACGATTTTCGGCTAAAGCCCGATTCGGTCTTTGAAGAAAAAACTTTTGTATACGGACTGCCGGAATTACAAAAAGAAACCATTAAACAAGCGCAGTATATTGCAAATCCCGGTTGTTATGCCACAGCCATTCAACTTGCCTTACTGCCCTTAGCCAAGAACCGGCTGCTAAACGAAACTGTGCATATCAATGCGACTACCGGAAGCACCGGAGCCGGAATAAAACCAACTTTCTCCACTCATTTCAGCTGGAGAAGCAACAATCTTTCCCATTACAAAGCTTTTGAACATCAACATTTAGGAGAAATCAGGCAAAGTCTGACCTGGCTGCAGGGTTCCCTCACTAACGAGCTTCTTTTCATTCCCAATCGGGGAGGGTTCGCCCGGGGCATATTTATGACCGCTTATACTCTTATTGATTCGGATTTGGACGCAGTCGTATCTCTTTATAAAGATTTCTATAAAAACGAACCCTTTGTTACGGTAACTACAGAAGACATTAATTTGAAACAGGTAGTTCAAACTAACAAATGCATAATAAGTCTGGTGAAAAAAGGACGTTATTTACTGATTACTTCCATCATAGACAACTTGGTGAAAGGAGCTTCCGGACAAGCAATACAAAATATGAATCTCATGTTCGGTCTGGATGAAACAGAAGGATTACGTTTTAAACCGGGAGGATTTTAAAATTATAATTTATGCCCGTATTGTTTTTAAGAAATACGAACGAGAATTAGTATATAAAACATATAAAGTGGAAAGTCTTTGTTATTTTTATTTATAATCATAAATTTGGTCTTGCAATAAAGGTAAAAAAAGTAGTTGTCTCCGGCTGTTTATACCTCAATCTTCCGGAATCTCCGGATACGGAAGTCTCGAAAGGAAGGGTAAAATATATGTTACCGGCAAACGACCGGAAATAAAGAATAACCCCGTCCGCGGGAAGCAGTCTGTTTGATGCGATAACACATGAATGCCGGACTAAAATACAAAAAGAAAAACAGGTGGGACGGACAAAGATTTGAACACCCATAAAAACAAAATTATCATGAAAACAGCAATTATAGGAGCCGGAAATTTAGGATTAGCCATAGCAAAAGGAATCATTAACAGTAAATCGGCGCAATCCTTATACATAACCAAAAGAAATATAAGCAGCCTGAAAGAGTTGGAAACCTTAGAGAATGTATTTCTTACTTCAGACAATGAAAAGGCTATTAAAAACTCCGATATTATCATTTTTGCAGTACAACCTCGTGATTTTGAAGAAATTCTGAGTCAATATAAAGAGATTATTACCCAAGACCACACCCTTATCTCTACGGTTGCCGGATTCAGTACAGACAAGATTGAGAAAATCATAGGAGAATCCCGGTACATTATAAGGAGTATGCCCAATACAGCTATATCCATCAATCAATCCATGACCTGTATATGTGCGAACAAAAAAGGAAAAGAGCGGATTAACCTCGCTTTGGATATTTTCAACCGACTGGGTCATTCCATCGAAATACCGGAAGAACAAATGCAGGCAGCCACCGTGATCTGCGCCAGCGGAATCGCTTTCTGGATGAGGCTGATACGGGCTACCACTCAGGGAGCTGTCGAACTGGGTTTTGAATCCAAAGAAGCTCTGGAAATGGCTTTACACACCTGTCTGGGTGCTGCCGGTCTGTTACTGTCAAGCCCTAACCATCCGGAACAGGAAATCGATAAAGTTACTACTCCGGGAGGCTGTACCATTGCCGGTCTGAATGAAATGGAACATCAGGGATTAAGTTCTTCCATTATTAAAGGATTACTAGCTTCTTACAATAAAATAAGTCAACTTGCCAAAAAATGAGAATAACAAAAAAAACTATCTCTTAAACCATAAAAAAGACCCCTTAAAAAATTTAAATTTTACATACCATGAGCTTATTCAACGTATATCCATTATATAACATAACCCCGGAGAAAGCCTTCGGATCTACCGTTTGGGATGATAAAGGAGACGCCTATCTGGACTTCTATGGCGGACACGGAGTAATCTCCATAGGGCATTCCCATCCGACCTATGTAAAACAACTAACGGAGCAGATACAAAAAATCGGGTTTTATTCCAACTTCATCATCAATCCTTTGCAGGAAAAATTAGGAAATATCTTGCCGGAAGTTTCCGGATATCCCGATTATACTCTGTTTCTATGCAATTCCGGAGCCGAAGCCAACGAAAACGCCCTGAAACTCGCTTCCTTCCACAATCGGAAATCCAAAGTCATAGCATTTAAAAATAGTTTTCACGGAAGAACTTCCGCCGCAGTTGCGGTTACGGATAACCCCAAGATCGTTGCACCGCTCAATGCACAGCAAGAAGTGGTATTCTTCCCTTTAAACGATATTGAATCCGTAAAAAAGGAAATTGCCAAAGGAGATGTCTCTTCTGTAATCATTGAAGCCATACAGGGAGTGGGCGGACTGGATGAGGGCACTACCGCGTTTTTTCAGGAACTGGAAAAAGTATGCAAAGAAAACGAAGTAGTCCTGATCTCAGACGAAATCCAATGCGGATACGGACGCTCCGGAAAGTTTTTCGCACACCGCTACCACGGAATAAAACCGGATATTATCTCTTTAGCCAAAGGAATGGGAAACGGATTCCCTATAGGCGGAATTCTAATATCTCCCGACTTCAAACCTTCTTACGGTCTGCTGGGAACTACTTTTGGAGGAAATCATCTGGCATGTGCCGCAGCGCTGTCCGTGCTGGAGGTGTTCGAAAATGAAAAAGTTCTGGACAATGTGAACAAACAATCTGCATATTTCATTGAAAAATTCAGCGCTCTCCCTCAAATTAAAAAAATCAGAGGGCGGGGACTTATGCTTGGGCTGGAATTTGACTTTGAAGTAGCGGAATTACGGAAAAAGCTTATCTATGAAAAGAAAATTTTCACCGGAAATGCCAACAATAAAAACCTTCTTCGGGTTCTGCCTCCGCTAACCATTACAGAGAAAGAAATCGATATTCTTTTTGAAAAATTAACCTCTTGTTTTGAATAAAAAAACCAAATAATGAAAAAATACACTTCCGTTGATGATATAAATGATCTGATTGAGTTTTTACAATTTACAAAAGAAATAAAAAACAATCCGCTGGGCAACAAACAACTGGGGAAAGATAAAACCATCGGGTTATTATTTTTCAATCCGAGCTTACGAACACGGCTAAGCACCCAAAAGGCGGCTCAAAACCTGGGTATGGACTGCATGGTGATGAACCTGAACTCGGATAGCTGGACTCTCGAATTTGAAGATGGAGCCGTGATGGACGGTTCCGCTTCCGAACACGTAAAAGAAGCAGCCGGAGTAATTTCCCAATATTGTGATATTATTGCCATCCGAAGTTTTCCTACCCTTACCGATAAGGAAAAAGATGAAGCAGAAACTGTGATCTCTTCCTTTGTGAAATTTGCTTCCGTTCCGATAATCAGTCTGGAAGGAGCTGTCGAACACCCGTTGCAGGCTTTGGCAGATGCTTTGACCATTGAGGAATACAAAACCACTCAGCGACCTAAAGTCGTATTGAGCTGGGCGCCTCACCCCAAAGCATTACCTCAATCCGTACCCAACTCTTTTGTGAAAATAATGAAAAAAATGGAGGTGGATTTTGTAATCACCCATCCGGAAGGATACGAACTGAACCCTAAGGTTACGGAAGGAGTAAAGATCGAGTACGATCAGGAGGAAGCTTTTAAAAATGCCGATTTCATTTATGCAAAAAACTGGAGCTCTTACACGGACTACGGAAAAGTAGTGAATAAAGACCCCAATTGGACTATCGGTAAAAGGCAGATGGACCTGACCGATAATGCCCGATTCATGCATTGTCTTCCGGTGCGGAGAAACATGATCGTTACCGACGAAATACTGGACAGCGATGCTTCCATTGTAATTCCGGAAGCTCATAACCGGGTTTATTCCGCTCAGGCGGTTATAACCAAAATACTGGAAGGATTGAAATAATACCTGTATGTTAATTCCCGATGACTTTTAAACGCGGGTTGCATGAACTCCGGGTTTCCTCCGATACGGAAACGGATAACGGATTTTTTCGAGACATTATCTTTAAAGAATTCCCGGATTTTTTCGAAAAAAAGATCAGACAATAAGAGCCTATTTAAATTTTATTACGATTATTTTTTATTGCTATTTTTGAGATGGATTTTTTGCTTTTTATTTGAAGATTTAGCGGGCTAAATCAAAAAGAAAAAGTGAAAAAGACGCTCAAAAGAGCTTAAAAAGAATGCAAAATATAAT
>JAISMV010000063.1 GCA_031276535.1 Flavobacteriaceae bacterium | reverse complement strand
TATTGGATAGTTTTTTTATGCCTGTTTATATTCTTTTTTTCTCCGGCTCAACATGTGCCGGAAAGTACAGCCCGAATTGTTGCGGAAAATTTTATTAATTCCCGGCTTAATGGTGTAGCTCAAAAAGGATCAACAACCAATTTAATTAACATCACCTCTTCTATTAATGCTAAATACACCGGTTTATACGTTTTTAAAAACGCTTCGGGTACCGGTTTTTACATTATTTCCTCAGAATATGGAAACCATCCGGTTTTAGGATATTCCGATGATACAACGATTTCCTCTCCCGGGCAGATAGCTCCCGGACTTTTATACTTTCTTGACTGGTATCAGTCTGTAAATGAAAATTTAAAAGGGATTCCGCAATCAAAGGGAGTTAACGATGAGTTGAGCAGTCAGATCAAAAGGGAATGGGAGGCGTTGTTATCCGCTGAAGGAAACAAGTCCTCATTAGGAGCTAAACCAACGGCTGCTGAGCTTCTTCTTGAGGTTGATCCCCTGCTTACTACTAAATGGAAGCAAAGTACTCCCTACAACCAAAACACTCCCGTAGTAAAGGATGATGAAGGAAAGGATAAAAATGCAGTCACAGGTTGTGTCGCCACTGCCATGGCGCAAATAATGAAATACCATAATCATCCGACAACCGGCACGGGGAGTCATACGTATACGATTCCTAATGATAACTATAACTGGAATGGAGAAACCTTAACCGCAAATTTTGAAGCGACTACTTACGATTGGGTAAATATGCTGGATTCTTATTCATCTACTACGCCGAATCCTACTACTGCACAAAAAGATGCGGTGGCAACCTTAATGTTGCATGCGGGAGTTTCTGTGAATATGAGATACGGTCACTCTGCTTCAAGCGCATCTAGTTTTGATGCAGCTCTTGCATTGAAAGATTATTTTAGATATCCGCATGCTAAATATGTGAGTAAGAGTAATGATTATAACGACACCCAATGGCTAAATTTAATCAAAGAGCAGATCACAGAAGATTATCCGGTATATTTTTCAGGGAGGGATAGTGATGATAATGGTCATGCTTTCGTTGCTGACGGTTATGATAGCAGTAATCTTATTCATTTTAACTTCGGCTGGGGAGGCTACAGTGATGGGTATTATCAGATTACTCAACCCCTTGAGTATTCAGAAGATCAAGCAGTCATAATCAATATTTATCCTCCTTCTTGTACTGTTCCATCCGGTTTGAATGCTTCGGTAAACGGTACTTCCGCAACGCTGAAATGGAATGCCGTAAGCGATGCAAAAAACTATACGCTGGAATACAAAACCTCTTCGTCTTCCGCCTGGACAACAGGTTCGGCTTCTTTAACGTCTACCTCCTATACTTTGAGCGGACTGAAAGCAGGTACTACCTATGACTGGAGGGTAAGAGCTGACTGTTCTGAAAATGCAAGCGATACTTTCTATGTGTTGCCGGCTCCGACAACTCCGACCAACCTGAAAGCAGACGTAACGGGTACAAGCGCTGTTCTAAGCTGGACGCCGGTGAGCGGAGCAACAAGCTATACCCTGTTGTACAGACCGTCTACAACAGGCTTATGGACAACCGTTGACGTATCTGCCGCAAACTATACAGCAACATTATCAACAAACATGTACTATTTCTGGCAAGTGAGAGCGAACAACGCTTCCGGCAGTTCCGCTTATGCAACCGGTACTTATTTCTATGTGCTTACTGCTCCATCCGGCTTGAACGCTAAGGTAAGCAGTACTTCCGCAACACTGAAATGGAATGCGGTATTCGGTGCTGACAGCTATATTGTATCGTACAAGCTCAGCTCAGCCAGCAGCTGGACATCTCAAACCGTTACGACCAATTCTCTGGTCGAAACCCTGTCTTACGGAATCTACAACTGGAAAGTTCAGGCTGTATATACTACAACTGACATAACCGGTAAATCAGCGGAAATTATGGGTACTAACTTTTCTGTCGATCCTTACTGTATTTCTCAAAGTTCCAATACAGATGATAGAATTAATACGGTAGTTTTTGGGAATATAAACAACACCTCTACAGGAATCGGCGGGTATGAAAACTTTACTTCCATCTACACTGATGTAACCAAAGGAGCATCTTATCCTATCACAATTACTCCTTATTGGAAATCAACTATCTATCCGGAAGGATATGCGGTATTTATAGATTTCAATCAAAACGGAGATTTTTCAGATGCAGGGGAAACCGTATGGACACAAACTCCTATTAAGGCAAATCCGGTATCAGGAACTATCACAATTCCTGCTAATGCCTTGTCCGGAACTACCCGAATGAGGGTTTCCATGAAATACAACGGCATACCCGGACCTTGTGAGTCATTTGCTTATGGTCAGGTGGAAGATTATACGGTAAATATCTCAGGGGAAACTTTAGCTATAGAAGATATTAGCAACAGCTCTGCTGCTTCAGGTATAACAGTATATCCAAATCCTGTGGAAGATATTCTACATATAAGCGGTATAAATTTCCTTTCGGATGAGTATACTCAGGTAACTATTATTGACAGAAACGGAAGGATAGTGAAAGTAAGTCAGGTTAAAGTAGAAGATAGTATCAAAATAAATGTATCGGATCTTTCTCCTAACATCTATTACCTAAATATTTTGGGCAGAAGTTTCCAAATCATTAAAATATAAGGTAAAATACAAGCATTTAAAAACAACTAAAAAAAAGAGGTTGTCCGAAAATAGGACAACCTCTTTTTAATTCTATCGTTTGTGGTACTTATAACTTATTTTCCCTATTTCCCCAAACTTTTTAGCAAACCCTCAACGGCGGTTTTATATCCGGGGATTCTTTCAGTAGAGTGATAAATTTACTTCCGACAGCAAATCCGGTTACTAAGCAATTTCACTACTCTTATACTACTTATTTTTTTATATATTTATAATAAAATTATAAAAAGTTATTTGATTATAAAAAATATATTATAGATTTGCCTAATTGTAATATAAGGCAAAAAGTCATGATCATATGTTGAAATTTAGTATTCTGCCTTTCATTTTTTACCTGATGAGATATTAATTTCACCGGAATTTAAAGAAATTCCAGGTACGTTTTTAGAACTGCGGATGTCAGGCATTTGGTATCCAAAATAAAAATACAAAGAATAACAATTCATCCGAATGATGTCGTTTTATAAAAAAAATTAGCTCATGGAAAAAAACTCATTATCTCAAATTTCATTAAATTCAACGAGTGCCTTTCTGACAAGACTGAAATCGTTCCAGAAGTACAGGAAATTCCCAAGAACAAATTTTGTTGAAAAACAATCAGAACACAAACTATTCCGGAATAATTAGTAATTCAGGTAAGGGCTTTCGTTTACCTGAAAAGATCAGGGGCTTTACCTTTCAAACACCCGTAAACAAAATAAAATAATTCAGAAATTAGAAATAATAAATACCACTATTATGAGAAAGATAAAACATTATTGGATAGTTTTTTTATGCCTGTTTATATTCTTTTTTTCTCCGGCTCAACATGTGCCGGAAAGTACAGCCCGAATTGTTGCGGAAAATTTTATTAATTCCCGGCTTAATGGTGTAGC
>JAISMV010000131.1 GCA_031276535.1 Flavobacteriaceae bacterium | reverse complement strand
TTTAGCGGGCTAAATCAAGAAGAAAAAGAGAAAAAGCCGCTCAAAAGAGCTTAAAAAGAATGCAAAATATAATTAGAACCTAAAAATAAATATTTGAATAAAATTTAAACAGGCTCTAAAAACATCCCATTGCTAATCCCGTGTATCTTTTAGTGATAAACGATTGATCTTTCAAAACGGTATCATGAATATACAAGGATTAGCATTACCTAAAATTATTAATGCTAAAAAATAATATAATATGAGAAAAAATTATCTATTACCTCTCTCTCTTCTTTTTTCATGGGGAATGATTGCCCAGATTACCGTTCAGGGTATCCCAAGAGAAGACTTGAATGCCGGTCAGGAAAAAAACCTGAAAGCTGCAAAAGAATTGAAATCAAATGCGGCTGTATCCTCTACTTCTGTTGATTATACTAAAGGAATCTTTATTGTAAATGAAGACTGGTTCGGGCATGCCAGAGGTTCTATTAATTTCCTGCCTAAGGACGGAGATTGGGTTTACAATGCTTACAGACAGGAAAATAAAGGACAAGGTCTTGGAGTTACCACTCAGTATGGTACCATTTACGGGGATAATTTCTATTTGGTATCCAAGAGTGGAGGAAGGTTGATCGTTGCGGATGCTAAAACCTTGAAAAATAAAGCCGGTTTTGCCGGAGTAGGCGGAGGAGATGGAAGAACTTTCCTCGGAGTAGACGAAAAAACCGGATACATAGGGACTTCCACCGGGATTTATTTATTTAACATTGAAAATCTTAAAGTAGGAAAGCTTATTGCCGGAACCGAAGGAGGAGGCACCAACAAAGGACAAATCGGGAATATGGTACGTACTTCCAAATATGTTTTTGCTGTAAAACAAAGCATAGGAGTTTTGATTATTGATCCTGAAAAACATGAAGTCATCAAAACCATAGCTGTTAAATCGATCAACACCATTGCTCAGTCCAAAGACGGAAACGTGTGGGTGGGTGCAGGTAAAGAACTGATAAAAGTAAATCCTGTAACTTTTGAAACACAGAAAATTTCAGTTTCTTCTTCTATTTCGGGATCGTGGGGGGCGTGGAATGCCGGAGGATTCTGTTCTTCCACCCAAAACAATGCACTGTATTGGACTAACGGCGGCGGATTCATGGGTGGAGGAAATACGGTAATCAAATACGATATTGATACAGGCACTCTTAATACTTCATTTTACCAAATTCCCGGACAAACCGAAACCTATAAACAACAGTTTTATGGAGCGGGCTTGCGGATAGATCCGAATACGGACAATCTGGTAATTACCACGACGGAATCCGGATTCGGAGAACATTTTGCAAAGAATTGGGTACACATTGTGTCAAACGAAGGAAATTTACTGAAAACGTATTCATTAAAAGATTATTATTGGTTTCCCGCTTTACCTGTTTTCCCGGATAGTGCGTCCCCTGAAATATCTCAGGAATTAGCCTCAGCCATATCCATTAGTTCGGAAACCAATATTGATTTGAAAGACAAAGTATCCGACAAGGACAATATAGTTCCGGCAATTGTAAAAAGCCTAAAGGAAATTGAGAACAAGAATATTGTTACCGCGGCAATTGATAAACAAGACAGGCTGATCATAAATCCTTTAAAAGTGGGAACCGCCATTTTGGAAATTATATTTAATTCTAATGGTAAAACCGCTAAACATCAACTTACGGTTACTGTAACTTCCACTTTGGGAATTGATGAGGTTGAACGTCGTAATTCTTTACCGTTGTATCCTAATCCGTTCGCTGACTATTTCTTTATTGAAGCAAAAAAGGCAAATATTTTATCCGTTTATTCCGTAAATGGAGTTAAAGTGCTGGAACAAAATTTAAAAGAAGGTGAAAATAGGGTAGACGTTTCTCATTTAAGCGGAGGAATCTATCTTATCAAGGCAAATGATCAAACATATAAAGTTATAAAGAAGTAAAATTTTAACAGGCTCTTATATTTGGGCTGGTCCTTCTAATCTGTAATGATGATTATTAGGGCTGGTCATTTTTTTAATGTGTAACTCCAATATTTTTAGTGCGTCTGTCGGTTTATATTTAAGGTTAAAGATAAAAAGAGGTAAAAGAAATTTCTTTTACCTCTCTCCACTTATCCAACATACCTTTTAGGATTCGGATACTCAAAAATCACTATAAAATAAATCTAAATTTAAGTATGTTCATGATATTACATAAATCCTTATGAAAGTATGTTCCGTAAAATGTCTTAATGATAATGAGCACCTCCTGTATTTTTCATCCGACAAGTTTTACTTTTTATATTTCTCTTTTTCTAACGGCAACCAAAAGTCGTCTTTTTCTAACTTCTAAAGGGTTCTTTTTTTTAACTATCAACCTATACATACGAGGCAATAAAGATACTCCGATAAAACATAAACCGATCAACAGCAAGTTAGCGGCATTAGTGAAAGCAAGGGGGAATACCTGATTGACTGAGAATATACTAAGAATGATTATAGTAGAAAAAGGGAGTGAGAATGCCAGTATGTTAGTGGCCAAAGTTCCGTTGAATATTGGGGTAGTCTCTTTTCCCGTAATTTCTTTTTGTTTTTGTCCCATCATTTCCACCAGACTGATGTGGGCAAAGGGCCAAAAACTACAGGCACTCTGCGGGAATACCACAGCCAGCAAAATAGCCGTATTACCCATACTCGGAGCTATTGCAATAAGCAATGCGCTGAGACAAAAGGTCATACCTGAACGAAAAACCAACAATTTCCCGATTGATTTGAATTGTGGTAAATTGAATATAACCGCAATTCCGATAAAAAGCAGAATGAGAGGGGTCATCAAGTTACCGAGCAGACTCAACGAATCTTGGAAAAATAGGGGTAAGTCTTCCATATATACATTAAATGCCAGTAGGGTAAGCGCTCCTATCATTACCAGATTGATAGGTTCATTGACCATATCCAGCAGAAGCGACTTGATCTTATCTTTGCGATTATGCTTAACCTGTTTATTGTATTTGTAAAACCAATGCATTGCCAGCATGTAACTCAGAAACAGTACCGAAATCTTGTTTCCCACATCTGCCAGGGCTGCTTTTGCTAAAGCTTCCTCTCCTAAGTATTCTGTGATAAACGGAAAGCAAGACAGCCCGGGAGCTAGTGAGGGAATCAACATCATGTAAGTACGCATTTCGGCACTTCCTTTTTTTATGCCATACCAAGGCAACGTGAAGTTCAACAAAACCAAAAAAACAAGATTAAAAAGCATAACAAGCAACGGCAACACCAGCAGGCTGGACTGTACATGTAGTTTCATCAAGGCTGAGAAAATGACAGTTGGCAATGCTATGGTGAGAATTAAAGTTTTAACAGCTTGTTTATGCTCTTTACTTTTCAATTTATTTTTTAACAGCAAACCGATGACTATAAGGAGCAACAGCGATAATGTTTTTTGAATGGCAAATCCCATGTTTATCTGTTAGTTAATTTGTGAATATTCTATCTCAATTAATAAAAAATGATTAAAAATTTAGGAAACTACTTCTTTAAATACAGATGAGAATAGTCGGAGCTCTTCCATCGTACCTACACTGACCCTACCCCAGTTTTTGCTGGCAATATTGAAAATTCGTATTCCCACACCTCTGTCCGCCAAAGCTTTATAAAAACTTCTCGGATCAGCGTTTTCTTTTTCTTTCAGAGGGAATAACACAAAATTGGTATAGGAAGGAATACAGGTATAATTCAGTTTTTGCAATTCACCGGACAAATAGTTTCTTCCTTCGGTGTTCAGCGTTTTGCATTTAGCTGCAAACGAATCGTCTTTCAGGCTTGCTATCGCTCCTTTGATTGAAGTAACGCAAAGTCCCATTGTACTTCTTACAATATCTGTGATGCTTTTTATTCGTTCGGGAGTGGCAACAATATATCCGATACGCAATCCTGCCATGGAATGTATCTTGGAGAACGTGCGTGCTATGATAACATCTTTTCCTTTTGCAACCAAGTCAACCATACTGCTGGCTTTCGGGTTATCCAGAAAATCAAGATAAGCTTCATCTACAAATACAGGAACTTTGTCAGATACCTTGCTGCAGAAGCTTCTCAGTTTGTTCGCGTCTGTAAGGGATGCAGTCGGGTTGTTGGGATTACACACATAAACCAGTTGCGTCTTATCGTCAACGGCAGCTTCCATTGCAGGCAGGTCATGAGCGTAATCGGCAGTCAACGGAACGGGCTTCCATTCTGCTCCGACAGCCTGAGCGGTATTGATCAGAGACATATACGACGGGTCTGCCGAAACAACGTTTCCTCCTTTCAAAAACAGGCTGATAGCCGTTTTTTCCAATAGATCGGTAGAACCGGGCCCTAACATGATGTTTTCAGGTTTTACTCCTTCTTTTTCTGCGATCAATCCGATGAGTATGGCGGCATCTCCATGTCCGTAACGATTACCCAAAGAAATAGCCTCAAGGATCGCCTTACTAACGGCAGGTGAAGGTCCGTAAGGATTTTCATTGGCATTTAATCTCGCTTTTAACTTTGGTTCGGCGTTATGGTAAGAAGGATGATCCACCTCCCATATAATACTTTTTGCAGGGGTTTTAATTGCGGGAATTGATGATTTTACGGGTGCTGATAATGATATTTTAGGAGCTAACACCAATCCTCCTGCTGCAATTAGGCTCGTTTTCAGCCATGTTCTTCTGTCTAATTTTGATGATTCCATTGTTTTTAGATTTTTTTAATTATACTTTTTTTTTATTTATTCATGTATGTTTTAAAACTAAAGAGAACTTAGGACAAGAAATGTTTTTAACCGCGTTTTTAATGACCTTTTACTTATTCTCATACGTACTGTATCGTATCGTCATGGCAAAGATATAAGTTTTTTTTAAAAAATCAATACATTTTTTAATAAAAATATATAATTTTTTGTTAAGGTATTTTTTTAACATTTATAAATGTACCCCCATAATATTGCAATCAATGCCTATTAATATTTGTGAATTTAGGGTTTTAACGTATATAAAATAAATAAAAACGGTGTTGAAAAATTAAATAATATGAAAATAACCCTAATAATTTAAATATATATATAATTATATTAAAGTTATAAAAATATATATTTTGTATACTGTTTTATTTAATGATTTGATTAAGAAGTTTTATTATATACGGGTAATAACCAAAATCTTAGATATTTTTGATTGTTCTTGTTTTCATTTCGTTGCTCTATGTATTGGATTTATCTGTTGAAAATCTAAGGAATCCGGAAATTTTTTTATACCTGATGGTATTTATTAAGAAAACACCCCATTATCGAAACTGGTATTAATGAATTGAAAAACAATTTTCATGAGATGTATCTCCGATACCGTTCGTAGTGAATTTATGAACAGTCTTATGTGCGGTATTCCCGCCTGTAATCTATATTTTAATTTACTTTTGGAAAAATAAAAGAGGGTTCCCGGATACATTTGACATATCCAACCGTTTAAGGGGTTCATTTAAAATGGTTGTTTTTGTAAAATATTTTTTCACAGTTCATTCAAAGAATACAAAAACTAAACTCAAATTTGTTACCTTTGAGGTTTAAATTTGTAGTAAAATGTTTCAAAAAATAAAAGAATTCACAGGTTCTGTACTAAAAATTTTCTTTTTAGCATCCTTGTTTGCTCATTCTGTTTCAGCTCAGACTATTTCCCTGGAAGAAATTTGGAGCGGAAAATTTTACCCTAAATCCATTTCCGGTATAACCTCCATGAAAAACGGAAAGCACTATACGGTACTTTCTGATAACGGAATTGATAAATATTCCTATCAAAACTCTAATAAAATTGAAACTGTCATTCAGGGTAGTTATACGGATTATCAGTTTAGTCCGGATGAACGATATTTACTTCTTGAAACGGATGCCATTCCTGTTTACCGCCGTTCCAAAGTCGGAATTTACACCTTATACAATGTGAAAGACAAATCTTCTCACAACGTTTTCAATGCCAACCCCATTCAGGAACCTCTATTTTCTCCGGACGGAACCAAACTTGCTTTTGTCTTTGAAAACAATATTTACTATCAGGAAATTTCCTCTTTAAAGATCATTCAGGTAACTTTCGACGGTGAAAGAAATAAAATAATTAACGGAATTTCCGATTGGGTATACGAAGAAGAATTAGGTCATGTTCGGAATTTTGAATGGTCTCCGGACGGAAAATACATTGCTTTTGTACGTTTTGACGAATCCAACGTGAAAGAAGTAGACATTCCTGTCTATGGGAGATCCTTATATCCGGAACACCTCGTTTTTAAATACCCCAAAGCCGGAAAAGAAAACTCCGAAGTAAGTTTGCACATTTACGACACGGAAAAAGAATCTGTTTCTCAGGTTTCTTTAAACAATATCGAAAATTATTACATCATAAAGATCCGTTTTTCTCCTAAAGGAGAACTATTTGCCTTAACATCAAACCGACTTCAAAACAAAGTGGATGTTTCCGCTATAAACACATCGGACGCCCAAGTGAAAAAATTACTATCCGAAACCTCCCGGACATGGATTGATACGGATAATCTGTTCCTCGGATTTTTAAATTCCGGTGACTTTATTTTGAATTCCGGCAAAAGCGGATACAATCATTTATATCTCTATAATAAAGACGGAAATCTTATCAAGCCGCTTACCAAAGGAAACTGGGAAGTTACGGAAGTATATGGAATCGATACCAACAAGCAGAACATATATTTTCAGTCTACGGAAAAAGGACCTAACAACCGGATAATAAGCGTTGTGAACAGTAAAACCGGAAAACAATTCATGCTGACCCCGGTAGAAGGAACCCATGAAGCAAATTTCAGTTCAGATTATTCTTTCTTTATAGATAAGTTCAGCACCGCCAATACTCCACCTGTTTACACCCTGCGGAATGACACCGGTTCTGCCTTAAAAGTATTGGAAGACAATTCGAATCTGGAGTCTTATATTAAAGAGAAAGAAATCCGAAAGCTGGAGTTTTTTGATATTCCTAACGGAAAAGGAGAAGTCTTGAAAGCGTATATCATCAAACCTAAAAATTTCACTTCGGACAAAAAATATCCTGTACTGATCCACACCTACGGAGGTCCCGGAGCACAAAAGGTAAACAATTCCTGGGATTCATTTGACCATTGGTGGCATCAGATGCTTGCCCAACAGGGATACATTATAGTTTCCGTAGACGGAAGAGGAACCGGAGGGAGGGGAGAAGCCTTTAAAAAAGCAACCTATAAACAACTGGGAAAACTGGAATTGGAAGATCAGGTAGCCGCAGCCGAATGGTTGAAATCTCAACCCTATGTCGATGGAGATAGAATCGGAATCTGGGGCTGGAGCTTTGGAGGATACCTGACGTCTCTTTGTATGACAAAAGGAAACGGCGTATTCAAAATGGGAATTGCCGTAGCTCCCGTTACTAACTGGAGATACTACGATACTATTTATACAGAACGTTTTTTACAAACTCCACAGGAAAACCCTGATGGATACGATGATAATTCGCCTATAAATTTTGCTCAGAATTTACAGGGAAATTTTTTAATTATTCATGGAACAGCCGATGATAACGTTCACTTCCAAAACTCTGTAGAAATGATAGAAGCCCTGATACAAAATGGGAAGCAATTCGATATGGCCATCTACCCGGATAAAAATCACGGTATTTATGGCGGAATAACCAGATACCAGCTTTACCAAAAGATGACAAACTATATCAAAGCCAACTTATAATACGAAAGCTGCACTTCTAATCTTGAATTGTAACGAATAACTGAAAATATAAAAATGAGGATTATACCTGCAATTGACATTATTAACGGAAGATGTGTCCGTTTAACCAAAGGAGATTACAATACGGAAAAAATATATCGCGAAGATCCGCTGGACGCAGCCAAAGAATTTGAAGATGCCGGATTGGAATATTTGCATTTGGTTGATTTGGACGGTGCTAAATCCAGTCGGATAATCAATCATAAAACCTTATATAGAATAGCTTCCCAAACCCATTTGAAAGTAGACTTTGGCGGAGGGTTGAAAAGCGATGAAGACATACGCATTGCCTTTGAAAACGGAGCCGGGCAGATTACCGGAGGAAGTATTGCCGTAAAAAATCCGGAAATTTTCCAATCTTGGTTACAACAGTACGGAAGCAGTAAAATTATTCTGGGAGCAGATTGCAACGACCGGATGATAGCCACCCATGGCTGGCTGGAATCTTCCTCTCTGGATGTGATTGATTTTATAAAAGAATATGAAAAGAAAGGAGTAGAATACGTAATTTGCACCGATATTTCCAAAGACGGAATGCTGGAAGGAACTTCCAATGAGCTATATAAAGAGATTCTTGAAAAAAATCGGGTGAAATTAATTGCCAGTGGAGGAGTATCTTCCGTGGAAGACCTGTACGAACTGGAAAAGATCGGATGCGAAGGAGTTATCATAGGAAAAGCGATCTATGAAGGAAAGATCAGCCTGAAAGAACTATCGGAAATTAAAATTTAAAAGTATCTGTTTTAATTCGTATTTCTTCCGAATTATAAATTAAAAAATATGTTAAAAAAACGAATAATTCCTTGTCTGGATATTAAGAACGGACGTACTGTGAAAGGAGTTAACTTTATAGGTCTGATCGATGCCGGAGATCCGGTGGAACTAGCCAAAGCTTATGTAGAGCAGGGAGCAGACGAACTGGTGTTTTTAGATATTACCGCCACTATTGAAAATCGGTCTACCTTACTACATTTGGTGGAAAGAATTGCCCATGAAATTAATATTCCGTTTACTGTAGGAGGAGGGATCAACTCTGTGAATGATGTTTCCGCTCTCATTAAAGCAGGAGCCGATAAAGTAAGCGTCAATTCCTCAGCCGTTAAGCGTCCCGAACTGGTCTCTGAAATAGCCGGACAATTCGGAAGCCAATGTGTGGTCGTAGCCATTGATACAAAAAAAGAAGATGACGGATGGAAAGTATACACCCACGGCGGAAGAACGCCAACGCCCATTTTTACCCTCGCATGGAGCAAACAGGTAGAAGAACTGGGAGCCGGAGAAATTCTTTTAACCTCCATGAATAATGACGGAACTAAAAACGGCTTTGCTCTGGATATTACAGATGAAGTAGCCCGGCAAGTTAACATTCCGGTGATTGCTTCGGGAGGAGCCGGTACCGAAAAACATTTTTCAGACGTTTTTACCCAAACCAAAGCTTCCGCAGCTCTGGCTGCCAGCATTTTTCACTTTAATGAAATTCCCATTCCCAAACTTAAACACTATTTAGCTAACCAAAATATCCCTATCCGATGAAAATAGATTTTACTAAAAATAACGGACTTGTTCCGGTAATCATACAAGATTATTTAACCCTGCAGGTACTTATGCTGGGATATATGAATCAGGAAGCCTTTGAAAAAACCCAAAAAGAAGGAAAAGTTACTTTTTTCAGCCGAAGTAAAGATCGTTTATGGACTAAGGGGGAAACTTCGAACCATTTTTTATGGGTAAAAGATATTAAAATAGATTGTGATAACGATACATTGTTGATTAAAGCCTCTCCTGAAGGACCTACATGCCACACCGGAAACTATTCCTGTTTCGGAGAACAGACACCCCAAGGCTTCGTTTACAAGTTGCAGAATGTGATCAGTGACCGTATCGATCAGAAAACGGAAGGTTCTTACACCTATAAACTTTATCGGAAAGGAATCAACAAAGTAGCCCAAAAAGTGGGAGAAGAAGCAGTGGAAGTTGTGATAGAAGCAAAAGACCATGATGAAACTTTATTCAAGAACGAGGCGGCAGATCTGCTCTATCATTATTTAATCTTGCTAAAGGCTAAAGGATTTAAACTAGAGGATATAGAGACTGTTTTAAAGGAAAGACATTATAAATAAAGCAACTCAAACTTTTTTGAAAGGTTTTGGCATTATTTTTAGGAAAATACTCTCATAACTCAACTATATTTCTGTTTTTCAGTCAGTTGATTGATAGTGTTTTTCAATCTCTTTTTTGAAGCTCATTTCAGAGGAACCTATATCATAAAGATACGGCTTTTTTCTTTTGCCTAAGAGCCTGTTTAAAATTTATTCAAATATTTATTTTTAGGTTCTAATTATATTTTGCATTCTTTTTAAGCTCTTTTGAGCGTCTTTTTCACTTTTTCTTTTTGATTTAACCCGCTAAATCTTCAAATAAAAAGCAAAAAATCCATCTC
>JAISMV010000151.1 GCA_031276535.1 Flavobacteriaceae bacterium | reverse complement strand
TTTTTATAATGCACTACGGGTTCATATAAATTAGATTTAAATGAGAAAACAGGTTGGAAGTTATTTGAGAAATAGTTTTTATATAATTATCAATATTATCTTTTATTTAATAGCATATTATATAATTGATGAAGTAATTGATTGGTAATCATATACTATTTTAGACACCATAGTATATCCTATATACATATACATGATAAGTGCTTTATTTAGTGTGCTATTTTTAGTATATTCATTAAAAAAAGATAAAACAGTAAAATTTTTGACAGCATTTAATGTTATAATAATTATAATATTGATTTTTTTGTGGCTATATGTGTATTTATAACAAAGAAGTAATTTTGTTTTTTCGTAAAAAATTCGTATCTTTATAAGATAGGGCAGTAAATTCGGGAAAAGCAACTATTGAATTGCTTTTTCTTTTTTTAAAGGTTTAAATGAGTTCAATAATGGAAATGAATAATCTTATGGAACAAAAAGTAAAAGCATTCATCAGTAAGTATTGGCGTTATAAGCTGGACAAACTAAAAACAGAAACAACGCTTGACGATATGGGAATGTTTGGCGATGATAAGTATGATTTTATAATTGACTTTGCAAAGGAATTTGATCTAAGTATGGAAAATTTGCCTTTTGATAAATATGTAGACTATGAGGGTTGGGGCTTTATTAGAAAACTTTTATTTGGGGAAAGATTAAGAAAAATACATCCTATAACTATCTCAATGTTAACTGACTGGGTGGAGAAAGGCTATTGGGAAGAAAGTGAATAACTTCCTGCTACAAAACGGTACTCAAAGCGTATCTTAAAAGTTTAAAAGAGTTAATTATAAAACAAAAACCTGATAATCAGTGCTGATCTGTTTTACTATTTTCTCGGTTCTGTCCTGATGGGTGTCGGAGAGGAATATCTGTCCGAATTCTTTCTGATGTACCAGTTTTACCAATTGAGCCACCCGATGCTCATCCAGTTTATCAAAAATATCATCCATTAAGAGGATCGGATTTTTTCGTGAATATTCTTTAATTATTTGGAGTTGAGCTAATTTCAAGGAGATCAGAAAAGATTTTTGTTGTCCCTGAGACCCGAATTTTTTAATAGGATAGTCAAACAAATTAAAGATCAGATCGTCTTTGTGGATACCCCGGGTAGTATGTGCCGAAGCTCGGTCTTTTATCAGGTTTTCTTTCAGAATGGCTTGAAAATCGTTAGTATCCAAATCGGAAACATACCGAATTCTTACGGTTTCTTCTTTCTGGGAAAGAACGGAATAAAACTCGCAGAATACAGGAAGATACATTTGTATAAACTCTTTTCGGATTTGAAAGATCCTGCTTCCGTTTTCTATAAGTTCCTTGTCATAACTTTCCAGACTTAGGGCATCAAATGTATTGTTGGCAATAAATATTTTCAGCAAAGCGTTCCTTTGCGCCAAAGCTTTTTGGTAACGAAGTAAGAAATGTAAGTATTCCGTATTGATCTGACTGATTACACCGTCGATGAATTTTCTCCGAAATTCGCTTCCTTCCGTGATCAGGTTCTGGTCATACGGAGAGATCATCACACAGGGGTATTTTCCGATATGGTCGGATAGTTTTTCATACGCCTTATTGTTTCTTTTAATGACTTTTTTTTGCCCGGACTGCACAAAAAGCTTGATGTTATCTTCGTTGTGGTCTTCGATGAAACCGCCCTCAAGGGAAAAAAAATTCCCTCCGAACCGGATATTATCCAGATCGGAATAGTTCAGGCAGCTTTTGGTAAGGGAAAGATAGTGAACCGCATCTAAAACATTGGTTTTACCAACGCCGTTATTTCCCACAAAACAATTGATTTTTTCGGAAAAAGAAAACGTCTTTTCTGTGAAATTTTTAAAGTTGAATAGTCTTAGATCTTTCAGATGCAGCATTGAGTTTATCTGATTTTTGGAAATTCTGTCGGGTTTACTTCATGCATGAGCTCGTATATTCCTTCTACAATATCGTCCAGAGAAGGTTTGGAAAAATAATCCCCATCGGATCCGTAAGCCGGACGGTGTTCCTTTGCCGTTATGGTTTTAGGGGCGGAATCCAAAAATTGGAATCCTTTTTGTTCTTCCAGAATTTTATGCATTAAATAAGAACTTGCTCCTCCGGGAACATCTTCATCGATTACAACCAGACGATTCGTCTTTTTCAGGCTTTCTACGGTCTGATGTCTGAGGTCGAACGGAACCAATGACTGAGCATCAATAATTTCAATGTCTATGCCCAATGTTTGTAATTCTTTTGCCGCCTCGGTTACTATACGCCAGGTAGCGCCATAGGTTACTACCGTAATATCTTTTCCTTCCCGTGTGATCTCTATTTCTCCCACAGGCGTAGTAAATTCCCCCGGATTATTGGGGAGCGCTTCCTTTAACCGATACCGGTTTAAACATTCTATAATCAGACAAGGTTCATCTGACTGTAACATAGTGTTATAAAATCCTGCTGCTTTTACAAAATCTCTCGGAACTAAGATAAAAATACCTCTTAAAAAGTGTATTAGTCCTCCCATTTGAGAGCCGGAATGCCAGATTCCTTCCAGCCGGTGTCCTCGTGTGCGGATGATAAGGGGCGCTTTTTGCCGTCCTCGTGTGCGGTAACTTAAAGATGCCAGATCGTCACTCATAGTCTGAAGTCCGTAGAGAACATAATCCAGATATTGGATTTCGGCGATCGGACGAAGGCCTCTCATCGCCATTCCGATTCCCTGACCTATGATCGTGGCTTCACGGATTCCCGTATCGCTTATTCTGTTTTTTCCGAACTTTTCCTGCAAACCTTCAAAACCCTGATTTACATCGCCTATTTTTCCGACATCTTCCCCAAAGGCAATAATTTCCGGATATTTTTCAAAAAGTTTTTCAAAATTGTCACGAACTACAATTCTTCCGTCTACCTGTTGTGGGTTTTCATCATAGGTAGGGGGTATATATCCGATTTTCAAGGCTGAAAATTCGGTTTCCGGGTATAATTTGGAATTATAATTTTCTTTTTCGGTTTCTAAAGCCTGTTCCAGCCAGTTTATAAGATTTATTGCGGCAGGAGATCTCTCATCCCGAACCAGACGCAAAATTCCCCTGACAAGGTGAAAGATGTCTTTCTTATAAATGGTAGGAAGAGCCAGAAAATCTTCTTTTTTCTTATCAATAAAAACTTTTTTGGAACTTTCTTCCCGTAAGTTTTCAATTAAAGATAACGCTTCTTCTTTTATGGAATCTATGGCGGAACGAAATTTTACCCATGTGTTTTTCTGGTTTTCTTTAACCCATTGCTTAGCCTCTTTTTCTATCTGTTCCAGTTCTTCATCGGAAGCCAGATGTATTTCGCAGCTATTTTCCTGATCATAAACTACATATTCCGTGATCCATTGTCGGAATTTCGTAATGCAGTCATGATCTTTTTCCCACTGTAACCGTTCCGGTGATTTGTATCTTTCATGAGAACCGGAAGTGGAATGTCCCTGTGGCTGGGTAAGTTCATGCACATGAATAATTACGGGAATATGCTCTTCTCTGGCAATTTGTTCTGCCTTTGTATAAGTGTCTATTAACCCCGCATAATTCCAGCCTTGAACTTTAATGATTTCACAACCGGTATGCGGCTCTTCGGGAGTTCGTTGAAAGCCTTGCAGAAGCTCGGAGAAATCTTCTTTAGCTCTTTGATGTGAAGAAACCACGGAGATTCCGTATCCGTCATCCCATATGGAAAGTATCATAGGCACCTGTAAAGCACAAGCGGCATTTAAGGTTTCCCAAAAATGACCTTCTGCGGTACTGGCATCTCCAATGGTACCGAAAGCAATCTCTTTTCCCTGATGGGAAAATTGCGTTTTATCTTTCAGTGCTTTTTCCGTTTTATAAATTTTAGAAGCGTATGCCAATCCTAATAATCTGGGCATTTGGGCTGCAGTGGGGGAAAGATCGGCAGCATTGTTTTTTTGCTCCGTAAGGTTTTTCCAGTTGCCGTCTTCATATACCAAATGAGTAGCCAGATGACAGTTCATCATTCTTCCTCCGGATTCCGGCTCTCTGTCCGGGTCTGTATCCGCATACAACTGGGCAAAGTAATTCTCTAAGGTAACTTCCCCTGTTGCAAGCGCAAATGTCTGATCCCGATAATACCCCGATCGGAAATCTCCCTTTCTGAAAACTTTAGCCATAGCCACCTGAGGGAGTTCCTTCCCGTCTCCTAAAATCCCGAATTTCGCTTTTCCTGAGAGGACTTCCTTTCTTCCCAATAAACTGCATTCACGACTCACCAAGCATAGCCGATAGTCGTTTAAAACCTCTTTTTTAAATTCCTGAAAGCTTAAATTGACATTTGCAGTTGAAACTTTTTCTCCGATCACACGTATATAATATTTTTAAGGTTGAACAAAGATACAGAATTTTTTAGAACAAAAAGTTTTTCTAGATTGTTAAAAAAATAAACCTTTATGAATTAAATTTCATAATTTTGGTAAATCAACATAAGAAATATGAACAAAAATATTGCTGAAAACACTTTCAGACAGGAAGTAGAAAATAAATACATTGTTTATAACAGTTTGTTTTCCAACCTCCCATATGATGATATGGGAAAATTAGGCTCCTTAACTCCGATGTTGTATGATTTAAGCAGTAAAGAACTGAAAAAGGCAAAAAGTCCTAAAGAAATAATAGATATATTCTTATCCCGGTTTGCACATGTTAAAAAAGAAGAGGATAAACTGAATTTATTATTTAAAATTATACAGTTTATAGAGAGAGAAGTCGTCTTGTTTGATTCTGTGGAAGATGCTTCCTTTGATGATTTAACCATTCTGACCCACCAGAAAGGTTCTCTGGAAAATTTATATCAGGTGGCACAACAACAGAAAAAACTGGAGAATGTGTATGAAGAATTGAAAACATTCAAGGTACGGGTTGTCTTTACTGCCCATCCGACCCAATTTTATCCGAATACGGTGTTACGGATAATTGCGGATTTAACAGAATCCATACAAAAAAACGATATTGCCCAAATTAACGACCTGCTCCAGCAGCTGGGAAAGACCCCTTTCATCAACAAAACCAAGCCGACCCCTCTGGAGGAGGCCAGCAGCATCATGCATTATCTGAGATACGTATATTACGATGCCATCGGTCAGCTGCACGAGAAATTGTTTTCCGAACATTATAAGACCGGGGAGGAGTTTATTCCGGTAATAGAGCTTGGTTTCTGGCCAGGAGGAGACAGAGACGGAAATCCTTTTGTTACCGCGGAAATCACAAAAAAAGTGACGGAAGAATTGAGGGTTAACATTATGAAATGTTATTATAACGATTTAAAAAAGATTTCCAGAAGGTTAACTTTTCGGGGAGTTTATGAAAAACTGGGAGAGTTGTCAGCGCTGATCTATGAAAACTCCTTTGGGGTGAAAAGCGATTTGACAACGGAAACCATTCTTCAAAAAATAGCGGAAATTCGTAAGATCTTGACGGAAAAACATGATAAGATCTTTTTAAATGAACTGGACAGATTCGCCAGACAGGTTAAGACCTTCCGCCGCCATTTCGCTTCTTTAGACATACGTCAGGACAGTGGAGTTCATAACCTCATCATGAACGCGATAGTAAAAAGGTACAATCTTTCCGACAGACCGTATGATACGATGGATACGGAAGATAAATTTTATGTTTTGTTCCAGTCTAACATTCTGATACGGGAAGAAGATTTTGAGGAAGAAATAATTAAAGATACCATCAGAAACATAAAGCAGTTGCGAAAAATACAGAAAGACAATGGGGAACAGGCAATCCACCGATATATCATAAGTAATTCCACCACGATCTTTAGTGTATTGGAAGTTTTGGCTTTATTTGAGTTTTGCGGATATAAAAGAGGTGAAATTAATCTGGATATTATCCCGCTTTTCGAAACGGTAGAAGGGTTGGACAATGCCGAAAAGGTGATGGAGCAACTGTATAATCTGCCTTTGTACAGGAATCATTTAATAAGACGAAACAGAAAACAGACCATCATGCTCGGATTCTCTGACGGAACAAAGGATGGGGGATACGTTAAGGCGAATTGGGGAATATTTAAAGCTAAGGAAAAATTAACCGAAATATCCAAAAAAAATAATATTGAAGTATTGTTCTTTGATGGTAGAGGAGGGCCTCCGGCAAGAGGCGGCGGAAAAACGAGACAATTTTATGCCTCTCAGGGACCAACAATTGCTTCCAATCAGATTCAGCTGACCATTCAGGGACAAACCATATCATCTTCTTATGGCTCTGTAAATCAGGCAAAATATAATTTCGAGCAGCTAATTACAGCCGGAATATCAAATCGGGTTTTTGAAAACAAAAAATTAATTCTTACGGAAAAAGACAGAATCCTTTTAGATGAACTTTCTCAGGTAAGCTATCAAAAATACCAGAAACTGAAAGATCATCCGCAGTTTATTTCTTATCTGGAAGAGCGGACAACCGTGAAATATTATGGAAAGGCTAACATTGGAAGCCGTCCGTCGAAGAGAGAAAAATCCGCAGGATTACAATTCAAGGATTTACGAGCAATTCCTTTTGTGGGCTCTTGGAGCCAATCCAAACAAAATGTACCCGGATATTTCGGATTTGGTTCGGCTATTCAGCAATTAAAGAAAGAAGGAAAGATGGAAGATCTGCAGGAATTGTATCAGAGATCGCTGTATTTTAAAACCTTGGTACAAAACAGTATGATGTCCATGATTAAATGTAATTTTCAGTTAACTTCCTACATGAAGGAAAATGATAAATTTTCTGATTTCTGGAATGTGTTAAACGATGAGTACATCCTGACGTGTAATCTATTGTTAGAGGTAGCTCAACAAAAAGTGTTGATGGAAAAAGAAGAGATAAATCGTTTATCCGTATTGTGCAGGGAAAAGATCATGCTTCCGCTATTGGTTATTCAACAATTCTCCCTGCAAAAGATTCATGAATCCGAAACGGATGAAGAACGGTTGATCTATGAAAAAATGCTGGTAAGGACTTTGTTTGGAATTATCAATGCCAGTCGGAACTCGGCATAATAAAAAATAAAGGAGGGCATCCCTTTGAGTTTTAAAGTCCGGGCTTTTTAGCCCGGACTTTTCGGTAATTCACGGATTTTCTCAGCGTAATTTATTTTTCTTTTTTTATCAGACTTGCCAGAGTGGTTTTTCTGTAAATTTCCAGAGTAGCATTGCGTACTTCCACAAAAACATCCCGTATGGTACAGGTTTCTTCATCCGCACAAGTGTCGCAAGGCTGGTGATAATTAATGGAAACACAAGGGAGCAGGGCTATAGGTCCGTCCATTAATCGGATTACATCAATTAAAGTAACGCTTTCCATGTCCTTATTTAGCCGGTATCCCCCTTTGGCGCCTCTTCTGCTTGTTAAAAATTGTGCATTTTTAAGATCCCGTAGAATATTTTCTAAAAATTTCTTAGGAATATTTTCATCTTTTGATATTTCAGATGATAATACACTCTTGTCTTTGTCTTGCCGTGCAATATAAATTAAGGCTTTCAGCGCATATTTACATCGATTTGATATCATGAGCTAAATATACTTATTTTCCATCAATTAATAAAACTATTTCACCTTTCAGGGGTTTTTCTTTACATTTTTCCAATACTTCTCCCACATTTCCCCGTAAGGTTTCTTCATATATTTTAGATATTTCCCGGCTTAAGCTGATCTTTCTTTCTTCTCCGAAAAATTCTGCAATTTGTTCTAAAGTGGAATTAATTTTATGCGGACTTTCGTATAAAATTATAGTTCTTTTCTCCTGCGACAGTTCTTTCAGCCGGGTCTGCCTTCCCTTTTTCTGAGGGAGGAATCCAACAAAGAGAAATTCATGGGAAGGTAGTCCGGAAACTACCAGCGCCGGAACAAAAGCGGTTGCTCCGGGAAGGCATTCCACCGCAATGCCTTCATCTATACAAGACTTAACCAGCATATATCCGGGATCGGAAACTCCCGGAGTTCCGGCATCCGTAATCAGGGCAATTATTCTTCCTTCGTTGATTTGTTGTGTATACACGGCGGTCTTTTGGTGTTCATTGTGTAAATGATACGATTGCACAGGTGTCGGAATTTCGTAATGTTTAAGCAGCTTCCCTGATGTACGGGTATCTTCCGCCAAGATCAAATCAACCTCTTTCAATATCCGTATGGCACGGAGTGTTATGTCTTCTAAATTTCCTATGGGCGTAGGAACTAAATATAATTTTCCTTTCATTCCTACCGGTTATGATTTATAATAATTCAAATCTGTTTACTATTAGTCCCGACAGACGTTCAACAAATTCTTCCTTGTTCTTCCAGTTATATTTGATAAACATCTCTTCCATCCATTTCTTAGCTTCTTCTATTGTGCGGGTTTCGTTTAAGTGCCTGAATTCCTCATCCATAGTTGCCTTGCTGCCATGGAATAACTGGCTTATAAAGGCTATGGAATCATTGAAGTCCAGCTTGATCGGACTTAATTTTCTTTCTTTTTCAACCGGTTTTATTTCTGCAATTTCTATACCTAACGGTTTCAGTCCTCCTCTCTCACTTTCTACAACAATTTCTTCTTTTACCTCTTCGTCTTTTGTTTTTTCTTCCTGTGTTACTTCAGAAACGGGTTCTGTCTCCGGAATATTTTCCTTATCGTCAGGAATTATTTGAGCGATTGTTTCAGAATGAAACGCTTGGGTTTCTGCTAGTTTCTCTTCTGTATTTTCCTGTTCCTGAGAATCGGGAAGATTTTGCACTGCCTCTTCGTGAACAATTTCCGGGATATTTTCTTTATCGACGTCAGGTATTGTTTGAGCGATTGTTTCAGAATGAAACACTTGGGTTTCCGTCAGTTTCTCTTCTGTATTTTTCTGTTCCTGAGAATCGGGAAGATTTTGCACTGTCTCTTCGTGAACAATTTCCGGGATATTTTCTTTATCGACGTCAGGTATTGTTTGAGCGATTGTTTCGGAATGAAACGCTTGGGTTTCCGTCAGTTTTTCTCTTGTATTTTCTCGTTCCTGAGAAACAGGGGGATTTTGCACCTCTGTTTTTTCGTCCGTAAACTCTTTTATTACGCTTTCTACCTCTGCAATACCCAAAAAATGTTGATATTTTGAAGTATTAAGCTGTTTTAAAAAAATATATTTTTCATACAGATTCTGGATTTTCTGCTGATGCGCCAGTAATCCGGAAAAATTCTGTATCAGGCTTAATTCCCTGGCTATTGCTCTAATATCCTCCAATACCTGATTTTGAAATATCTCTTTTGTGTTCATAATTTGCTTTTTAATCTGTTGGTTAATTTCTACTTTTGTAAAAATTTTTTTGAGTTTTTTAACGTCCTAAATTTACAAATGTTTCTCGAAAATACAATAAATAACACCCAACAAGCCGGGTGGATTGAAGTAATTTGCGGTTCTATGTTTTCCGGTAAAACCGAAGAGCTGATCCGCAGGCTTAAACGAGCTGAATTTGCAAAACAGAAAGTTGAAATTTTTAAACCGGCATTAGACACTCGATACAGTGAAAACCGGGTAGTTTCACACGATGATTCTTTTTTTTCGGGAACTCCCATTGATAATCCTGCAGAAATACCCCTTCTTGCGGCAGATTGTGATGTTATAGGAATTGACGAAGCCCAGTTTTTTAGTGATAATATTGTGGAAATTTGTAATTTGCTCGCTAATCAGGGGAAAAGGGTTGTTGTTGCCGGGTTGGATATGGATTTTTTAGGACGTCCTTTTGGCCCTATGCCTTTTTTAATGGCGACTGCCGAATATGTCACTAAAGTTCATGCCATTTGTGTGAAAACAGGAAATCTGGCAAATTATTCTCATCGCATGTCCTTCGGGGAAAATTTAGTAGATCTGGGAGAAAAAGATAAGTATGAACCCCTGAGCAGGCAGGTTTTTTGGAAAACTCTGGCGGAAGAAAAAAATGAAAAGAAGAAACAGGGATAAACCATAAAAAATGAAAAAATGAAATATTCTGTTTCAGAATTAGCCAGAATAATTAATGCAAAAGTTACGGGAAACCCGGACAAAGAAATAACCCAGATATTTTACGACAGCCGGAATATTATTTCCCCTCAGGAAGGAGTTTTTTTTGCCATTCCCGCTATCCATGACGGACACCTGTTCATGGAAAAAGCATACCAAAAATCCATACGTATATTTGTATGCACTCATATTCCTGTTTTTCATGAGGATGCCACGTATCTTATAGTGGACAATCCTGTGGAGGCATTGCAAAAATGGGCGGGGTATCATCGGCTACGATACAGTCTGAAAACAATCGGAATTACCGGCAGTAATGGGAAAACCATTGTAAAGGAATGGTTATATCAGTGTATCTGGGAAGAATTTACGGTTGTACGAAGTCCTAAAAGCTTCAATTCTCAAATGGGGCTTCCCCTTTCTGTTTTACAAACTACGGAAGAACATGATTTGGGAATTTTTGAAGTAGGAATTTCCCGTCTTGAGGAAATGGAAAAACAGGAAAAGGTACTTCATCCCGATATTGGAGTGCTGACAAATGTATTGGCGGCGCATTCAGAATATTTTAAAGATAAGGAGGAACAGATTTCCGAGAAGATCAAGCTCTTTAAAAACTCAAAAGTTATTATTTATCCTGATAATAAAAGGATCTCAAAACTGATTAAAGAAACGTATTCCGACAAAGTACTGATCTCTTTCGGAAAAGAAGATTCTTCAGACATCCGGTTAGTGGAAAATTCCTTTATCAGGGAAGGGATGCTTTTGAAACTGACCGTATTCGGGAAACCGGTCGAATTTAAAATTCCCTTTACAGATGAAGCTTCTATTCAAAATCTGTTATGTTTAACGGCTATTCTGCATGAATTAAAGCCGGATTTTAATTTTATGCAGGAAAAATTTCTTCAGTTGCAGTCTGTTTCCATGAGGCTGGAATTGGTTAAGGGAGTTAATGACTGTATCATAATCAACGATACGTTTAATTCGGATTATAAATCTTTGGAAATAGCCCTGCATTTTCTTTTTCAGCAGAATAAGCCCAAAAAAACGCTTATTCTGTCAGACATTTTTCAGTCTCATATTCCTGAGGCTGAACTTTATCAAAAAATAGCGGATCTAGTAAATGCGTTTTCTTTGGATTCTTTGTTATTAATAGGAGAAAAACTCCATAAATACCGAAAATTATTTAAGGTATCGTCCAAAACGTTCCTTTCCATTAAGGAAATCATTCATTATCTGGAAAATTGTCTGATAAAAGATACCGCCATTTTATTGAAAGGCGCACGTAAATTTGAACTGGAAAAAATTGCGGCTCATTTGGAAGTCCAATCCCACGACACCATACTGGAAGTAAATCTTCATTCTCTGATGATGAACGTAAATTATTTCAAAAGTTTACTAAAGCCCGAAACAAAAATTATCGCCATGGTCAAAGCCTCTTCTTATGGCGTGGGAAGTTTTGAAGTGGCAGAGGTTTTGCAGCATTACCATGCTGATTATCTGGCTGTAGCATATCCGGATGAAGGCGCTTTGTTGCGGAAAAAAGGCATTTATCTTCCCATCATGGTGATGAACCCCGAAATCAGCAGTTATGATGTGGTCATTGATAACTATCTGGAACCCGAAATTTACAGTTTTCGGGTATTGGAAAGGTTTATTCAGAAACTCAGGGAAAAATCCATCTCAGGGAAATATCCCATTCATATTAAGATTGACACGGGGATGCATCGGTTGGGATTCCAGCCGGAAGAAGTTCAAAAACTGGCGGACTTATTAAAAGATAATCCTTTTGTAGAAGTAAGATCTGTATTCAGTCATTTTGCCGCTTCCGAAGATCCCGATCAGGAAGAATTTACCCGACTTCAGGCGCATAGACTGACTTCCTCCCACCACATTCTGGTAAATACTTTAAGATACAAACCGCTTATTCATATTTCTAATTCGGTAGGAGTTATAAATTATCCTGAATATCAATTTGATGCAGTTCGGTTGGGAATCGGAATGTATGGATATATCGATGATGAAAAAACCTTGAAAAAACTGGAAAACGTAGTCACATTGAAAACCGTAATTTCCAATATTCACTATTTAAATCAGGGAGAAACCGTTAGCTATGGAAGGCGGTTCAAAGCAGAAAGAAATTCGGTCATTGCCACCCTTCCCATAGGCTATGCCGATGGCATCCGAAGAATGACAGGAAATGGGAAAGGCTATGTAAAAATTCATGGAAGGAATGCGCCTGTAATAGGAACTGTGTGTATGGATATGATCATGGTTGATGTAACCGATATTCCCTGTAAAGAAGGAGATCCTGTCATCATATTAGGAGAAAGTCCAAGCCTGAAAGAGTATGCCGAATGGTGCTGTACCATTCCCTATGAAATTCTAACTTCCATTTCGCCTCGTGTAAAACGGATATATTATCGGGAATAATTCCCCGATGAAAGCATAAATTCCGGGACGAAGAAAGAATTACGGTTATGTATAACTGAAATCCCGAAAAAACAAAACACAGTTTTCAGGCTTTTTGACGGAAAGGTTTAAAATCTTCCGACGCAGTTCTTTATGTGTTATATTCAGTGCGTTACGGAAAATTGCAAACAAGATCAGGAAAACAAAATAGTTTTATTTTTATAAACCAGTACCCTTCTGTTAATGTGATGTTCAATGGCATGGGAAAGCACGATTTTTTCCAAATCCTGTCCTTTACTGACGAGATCCTGAATGCTGTCACGGTGGGAGATACGGGTTACGTCCTGCTCAATGATAGGTCCGGCATCAAGTTCGGCGGTAACATAGTGGCTGGTCGCTCCGATGATTTTCACTCCTCTTTCATATGCGGCATGGTAAGGGCGCGCACCGACAAAGGCTGGCAGAAATGAATGATGGATATTGATGATTTTATCATGATAGTTATGAATGAAATTATCGGATACAATTTGCATATACCTTGCCAGTACGATGAAATCTATGTTTTTTTCTTTGAGAAGAGCCATTTGTTCGGCTTCTATAATGTCTTTGTTGTTTTTATTAACTTTAAATACATGAAATTCAATACCAAACTTTTCTGCAACCCACCGCAGGTCTTCATGGTTGCTTATGATTAAAGGAATTTCCACTTTCCATTCACCGGCTGTGTAGCGTGCCAGAATATCAAATAAACAGTGTGACATTTTGGAAACAAAAACCGCCATTTTGGGAACATAATCATTGAAATATAACTGGAACGTCATATTGAATTTATTGGCATACAGGGTTTGAAAATATTCCCCGATTTTTTCTTTGGAGATAACGAAATTAGAAAGTTCCCATTCAACACGCATGAAAAATGTACCTTCCTGTCTGTCCACATGCTGTTCCAGACCCACAATATTTCCTCCGTTTACATTGATGAAATCTGTAACGGCAGCAACCAGCCCCGGTCTGTCCGGACAATAAATCAGGATGATAGCATGAGAATTTTCCATAAAAAACCAAAATTAAAATTTACTGCAAATATAGAAAAACAAAATCAAGGTTTTGTTTTTATGGAAATTTAATTAATAATTTGATTTTTAATAGTTTAAAATAGTTTTCTTTGCAAATCCGTTATGATCGAAAAAACGGAAAATACAAATTCACAAGATGATGAGGTGTTTATTTTTTAATCCTGTCGTTTCCCAAAAACAAGTACTTTCCTTTGAGATATACATTGTTTTACAGGGATTGGGAAGTTACAGATTCATATTCCCCAACCTTCTCTGTCTAAACTTCGGTACTGTATCGCCTCCGCAATATGCCGGGATTCTATTTTTTCGGATTGTTCCAAATCCGCTATCGTTCTCCCTACACGTAAAATACGGTCATAGGCACGAGCCGATAACCCCAATCTGTCTATAGCTGTTTTCAGGAGATTTTTGGATACTTCATCCAATTTACAAAAAGCATCCAATTGTTTAGGTCCAATCTGGGCATTATAATAAACCCCTTCTACTTCCCGGTATCTTTCCATCTGAATTTTTCTGGCTTGTACCACTCTGTCACGAATTTTTAGGCTGTTTTCCCCCGTTCTTTTATTGGATAGATCATCAAAAGGAACCGGAGATACTTCAATGTGAATATCGATACGATCCAGTAAAGGACCTGAAATCTTATTCATATATCGCTGCATTTCCTGCAAAGAACTGGTATTTTTGGGGTCATCCGGAAAATATCCGGAAGGAGACGGATTCATGGAGGCAACCAGCATGAAACTGGAAGGATACGTGATAGTAAACTTTGCCCGGGAGATAGTTACAACTCTGTCTTCCAATGGTTGACGCATGACTTCCAATACCTGCCGGTTAAATTCCGGTAACTCATCCAGAAATAAAACTCCATTATGAGAAAGAGATATTTCTCCCGGCTGGGGATAGCTGCCTCCCCCTACCAATGCCACTCCTGATATGGTATGGTGAGGCGCTCGGAACGGTCTGACGGTCATTAGGGAAGATTCCGATCCTAATTTTCCGGCAACGCTATGAATTTTTGTGGTTTCCAGCGCTTCTGCTAAGGTCAATGGCGGCAAAATAGAAGGAATCCTTTTGGCAAGCATAGTCTTTCCACTTCCCGGAGGGCCTATTAACAACACATTATGTCCTCCGGCAGCGGCAATCTCCAAGGCTCTTTTTACATTTTCCTGTCCTTTTACTTCAGAAAAATCAAAAGGAAATTTATTTAAATTTTCAAAAAATTCTTCTTTTGTATTTACTACGACCGGTTCTAATTTTTCGTTCTTATCGAAAAAACCGATAACTTCGGCTATGTTCTCTATGCCGTAAACTTCCAAACCGGTGACTATAGCCGCTTCTTTTGCGTTCTGTCTGGGAAGGAAGAAACCCTTGAAGCCATCTTCCTTTGCCTGAATAGCTATGGGCAATACTCCTTTTACGGGTTGCAAAGAGCCGTCTAAAGAAAGTTCTCCCATAATTAAATATTGTTCCAGATTTTCGCTTTTTATCTGTTCCGAGGCAGCCAAAATTCCTATGGCAATGGTCAGGTCATAGGCAGAGCCTTCTTTCCTCAAATCTGCCGGAGCCATGTTTACCGTGATTTTTTTCCCCGGCATTTTATATCCGCAATTTTTCAATGCGGCGGAAATCCGATGCGCACTTTCCTTAATTGCTATATCCGGCATTCCCACCAATTGATAGCCTACGCCCTTGTCTATATTAACCTCAACTGTGATCACCTGTGCATTAACTCCATATACAGCGCTGCCATAAGTCTTTACAAGCATATCCTAATAGTTTATTTTTTGAAAATATAAATACAATCTCTTTCTGTTTTTATTCGGATGCCGCATTGACCAGTTTCATATACCAGTCTGTTAACTGTTTTTTCTGTTCGGCATTCAATTTATTTTTTACTTTTTGAAGTGCCAGATCTATATCTACTGCCTGAAGTTGTAATTCTAAAACCTTATCCGAATCTCCTTTTTTCGTTGCTTCCGCTATTTCTTCAAAGTATTTTTTGGTCTGGGCTACAAAGTCATCTGCCTCCGGATTGTCAAAAAAAGGTATTTCCGACTTTACGAGATCTAAGTTTATTTCCTCTACGGCTGATGTGTTATCATTGGCGACACTGTCCTGTTTTATTTCCTGATCAGGCTGATCAGGGGTCGTATTTTTATCATTTTTGCAGGAATAGAAAATAAACGTTGTTGTTAATAATGCTGTTACATATAATGTTCTCATATTCTCATTTCTTTGATTATTGACAAAATTACAATAAAAACGAATGTAATTATAACTATTTTTCATCTTTGTCTTGTTTTGATTTAATTCTATAAATCCATATATTTAGAAATAAAAAACTTACATTTACACCTGAATTTTAAAAATATTTATGCAATCAATCAGAAATGTCGCAATTATTGCCCATGTAGACCATGGAAAAACAACCTTAGTTGATAAAATTATTCAGGCTTGCCATGTTGTTGAAAAAAGTGATGGAGATTTAATCCTGGACAGCAATGACCTGGAACGCGAGCGAGGTATCACTATTCTATCAAAAAATGTATCTGTTAATTACAAAGATATAAAGATCAATATCATTGATACTCCCGGCCATGCTGATTTTGGCGGTGAAGTGGAACGAGTACTTAAAATGGCTGACGGGGTGTTGCTTCTCGTAGATGCTTTTGAAGGTCCCATGCCTCAGACACGTTTTGTATTAAGTAAGGCTATAGAGCTTGGACTGAAGCCCATTGTCGTTATCAACAAAGTGGATAAGGAAAACTGTCAGCCCGAACACGTTCACGATCAGGTGTTTGAACTTATGTTCAATCTGGAAGCTACGGAGGAACAACTGGATTTTGAAACGGTATACGGTTCTTCGAAACAAGGCTGGATGTCGGCGGATTATAAACACCCTACAGACAATATCAACTATCTGTTGGATAAGATCATAGAACTCATTCCGGAAGCTCCTTATGTAGAGGGAATTCCACAAATGCAGATCACCTCTCTTGATTTTTCCAGTTTTGTGGGAAAAATCGCCATCGGGCGGGTGTATCGGGGCGATTTGGTTGCCGGAAAAGATTATACTCTTTGTCAGGAAGAAGGAAAGAACAGAAAAGTACGTATCCGGGAACTTCAGGTTTTTGAAGGATTAGGAAGAAAATCCGTGGAATCTGTACGAAGTGGTGATTTGTGTGCCATTATCGGGGTTGATACTTTTGAAATCGGAGATACCATTTCCGATTTAACTAATCCGGAAGCTCTTCCCCGCATCGACATAGATGAGCCTACTATGAGCATGTTATTCACTATCAATACCTCTCCTTTTTTTGGGAAGGAAGGTAAGTATGTGACGTCCCGTCATTTGAGAGACCGGTTGATGAAAGAAACGGAGATTAATTTAGCTTTACGGGTTGAAGAAACGGATTCTGAAGATAAATTTACTGTTTTCGGAAGGGGAATACTTCATCTTTCCGTACTTATTGAAACTATGAGAAGGGAAGGATATGAATTACAGGTGGGTCGCCCCAGAGTGACGGTTAAGGAGATCGACGGCGTGAAATACGAGCCGTATGAACACTTGGTAATCGATGTTCCCGATGCTGTCTCCGGAAAAGCCATTGAGCTGGTAACTCAAAGGAAAGGAGAATTAAAGGTAATGGAACCTAAGGGTGATTTACAGCACTTGGAATTTGATATTTCTTCCCGTGGATTAATAGGGTTGCGGAATTTACTTTTAACTGCAACTTCGGGAGAGGCTATTATTAATCACAGATTTAAAGATTTTGAACCCATAAAGGATGTCATTTCTCAACATCAGAACGGTTCTCTTGTGTCTTCGGAAACGGGACAGGCATTGGCATATGCCATAGACCGTCTGCAAGACAGGGGTAAATTTTTTGTTGAACCGGGAGAACAAATTTACAAAGGACAGATAGTCGGCGAACATACGCGTGACAATGATCTGGAGGTGAATTTAATTAAAGGCAAGAAATTAACCAACGTTCGTGCGTCCGGAACCGATCAGGCTGCCAGAATTTTTCCTAAAGTGGTATTTTCTTTGGAAGAATCCATGGAATATATTAAGGACGATGAGTATCTGGAAATTACTCCGAAAAGTCTGCGTATGCGAAAAATTAATTCGTAATATTTCAAACCGGTATCAAATGCCGGTTTTTCTAAATACTAAAACCCTGAAATATTTCAGGGTTTTTTATTATTGTCTTATCTGATACAGACTTGTATTTTTTTACTATTTACAACAGAGCCTGCATTTTTTCGGCAAGTTTTTCTTTAGACTGTACTCCTACTACTTTATCTACAACCTGTCCGTTCTTAAAGAATAAAAGTGTGGGAATATTTCTAATTCCGTACTCTACGGAAACTTCCTGATTCGTATCGATATCTATTTTAGCTACCTTAACTTTCCCCTTAAACTCTTCGGATAGTTCCTCCACTATGGGGGTCAAACTTCTACATGGACCGCACCATTCTGCCCAAAAGTCCACTAAAACCGGTTCATTTGAACTTAATACTTCATCTTTAAAAGATTGATCACTAATGTCTAAAGCCATATTTATTATTATTATTGTTAGATTCCGTTAATTATATTTAACAAAAATAGTTTAAATTTTTGATTTTTTTAGCATTATTTTTTAATAATTAAAAATTTATGTTTATATCAATATAATAAAAATACACTACTTGTTGTTGAATTTAAAAAAATGAAATAGAAAAAATTTATGTTTTTATCTTAAAAATATTAATCCAAGCTATTTGTAAAACATATTTTTATAACGACCACATAAAATATTTTTCAAAAAGTTTTTTTATTTAAATAAATATTGATACATTTGCAACAATAATTAGTTGTTCTTTAATAAAGTTTTTTAGTGTTAATTAAGCCCTTTCAAAGATTTTTGAAAGGGTTTTTTACTTCCTATAGATTTTCGAGGATGCGAAATTAGTTTAAATTCCTGATATATCCACATCGCATACATAGCTTTTTTCTATTTAACCATAGCCATTATTTATTTATACTTCTATTAAAAATTTAACCCGTATTTTTGCATCATGAACATCCTTCAGAACAAAAAAGTAATTTATACGGACCTAAAAGAGATTGAGTATCTCAACGCTTGGGAATTACAGGAAAGAATACTTAACTCTATTGTTGATGTCAAATTGAAGAATAAAAGAACAAGAGTTGATGATCCGTTGCCTACATCTAATTATTTTCTGGTTGTATCTCATCCACACATTTTTACATTGGGAAAAAACGGGGATTTCCATAATCTGTTAGTGAGTGAGAATCAACTGAAAGAAATTGATGCACAGTTTGTAAAAACGAATCGGGGGGGAGATATTACTTATCATGGTCCCGGGCAGATTGTAGGGTATCCTATTTTGGATTTGGAAAATTTTTTCACCGATATTCATAAATACATGCGTTATCTGGAAGAGGTTATTATAAAGACACTTCAACATTACGGTATTAAAGGAGAGCGTTCTAAGGGAGAAACGGGAGTCTGGATAGATGCGGGAAAACCGTTTGCAAGAAAGATTTGTGCAATGGGCGTCAAAGCCAGCCGGTGGGTAACCATGCATGGTTTTGCTTTTAACGTCAACTCCAATTTAAGTTACTTTTCCTATATAATTCCCTGCGGGATAAAAAACAAAGCCGTCACCTCATTGGAAAAAGAGCTGCAACATAAAGTGGATATGGAAGAGGCTAAACTGCTTGTGAAAAACAATTTTGCGGAAGTATTTGATATTGAATGGATATAAAGCCGTTTTTTGTTTGTCGGGCTTAACCCCCAGCATAAAACACAGGCTCTTGTGGAACAGTCTTTATCTCTTGAACCTCCGAAGGCGAAACAAGTTAAACTTTTTGATGTATAACCTGTTTCGCAAAACTATAAATTCTATTTTTCCTTTAAATGAATAACATCATGCTTTTGGGTGTGATTTTTTAGGACATGACACTATTTCAAAGGAGTGGAAGGTAAAAGGGAATTTTCCGGTTTGTCACTTTCAATGAGAGTATTCTCTTTCTTGACGTTTCGTTTACCAAAGTCATACGATAATTTAAAATAATACAACTTACTTTTATCTTTTTGATAGAAATGAGTGTTTAGATAAGGGCTTGTAATGTCCGCATCAAGTACGTTGGGATTAAATAAATTAGCTACTCCGAAAGAAATTTTGAGCGATTTGTTGTAAAAAAGGCGGGATAATTCCATATTGGAATAACTGAAAGGTTTGGTAGTCTTATATATTCTGAAATAACTGTTGTTGGAGCTAAACAGGTAAAAAGCCGTTAGTTTTAAATCCAGAGGGAGAAGGATCTGGGAATAAAAAGCGTAAATCCAAAAAGGTGTTACTTTTTCAACATACGGATAGTTGTCTACTTTGTAGTAATTATACATTCCGTATAAGTAAATAAAACTCATTTTATCAACAATTATAGGATCATCAAAGAATTTTTTTCCCCGGGTGATCAATCCGAAAGGAATGGGAACCCCTAAGGAAACGTTATAATTTTTCATCTCGCCAAAAGAACGGGTAGTCTGATTTACGGTCAATGAATTTTTTTCGGTTTCGAAGAACAGTAAATTAAAGTTTTTGGAATACGTATATTGAAAACTTAACCGGAGATAATTAAAAGCGCTGACGGAGACTTCATAATTATCGTAAAAATCAGGTTGTAAATATTGATTTCCTTTGGAAATATTATATTCATCATAATAACCGACAATGTTCGGATCCAGATTTGAGTAAGCAGGAAGAGAAATGCTTTTTCGGTAGAAAGCGTTCATATTAATAACCGGATTAAACTTGTATAAAAAGCTTAAAGAAGGATAAAACTTATCCAGAGAATGTTTTACCTCGTCATTTTGCTTTACGGTGCTTTTATATTCGAGGTTTTCGTAACGCAATCCGGCAGTGATGCTTAATTTATTAATGGTTTTCTCCGCTTCGGAGTATAAAGCATATTGGTGTTCGTCGTAATCGAAATCCAGATATGAATTATATTCGGAAGAATTCAGTATATCGGGAGAACTGTTCAGGAGATTGTATTTTCCTAAGCTGGAAGAGTTGGTAATGGAATATTTCCCCCCCGCGGTTAAAGTCAGATCCAGTTTTTTAAAAGGAAATTCAAAGTTGGTTTTGACGTAAAAATTATTGTATTTGGAACTAATATCATTGATAGAATAGCTTGCAACACCGGATTTATCCTGAACACTCTTGTTAGGAGAGTTTTTATCAAAATGAGAATAATATGCAATAATGTTAAACGTTGTTCCCAAGCTATCCAATTGGGTTTTATACGAAGTTATAGCCTCATGATTGGTGTGGTCGGTGAGGTATCTGGAATCATTAAGGAGATTTATGTAGTTGTGTCCCGGATTTAAGGATTTTCCGGTGTTATGAACATTATTATGCGCATAATTGAAGTTATAATTGAATAATAAATTACTCCTGTTATTTAGTCGGATATTGGCGGAAGGACGGAAAAAGTAATATCGGTTATATCCGTCTTCCATATTGGTCTGATCGAAAACAACGGGAGGAGTAAAAGAAGTAAAATCCCGGTTATAAATAGTAGTCCTGTCCCACTCCCGGTAATTGAAACCGGTGTTCATCTGCAAACTGACGTTTTTAATTCGGGTATTCAAATTCAGAGAAGGAGATACCCGGGTGATTTCATTAAAACGGTAATTTAGAGAGGCTGTTCCGTTTATACCGTTCAAAGCGCGCCCGTTAGTAATAATGTTGATAATTCCCCCTCCGGTGTTTGCTTCATAGGCAGCCCCCGGATTGGTTATGATCTCAATTTTTTCTACAGAGCTGGCAGGAATGCTTTGAAGCAGATTTTCCAGATCCGCTCCCGATAATCCTGTAGGAGCGTTATCAATATAAATAGACATGGACTTTCCGTTTGCCGTAAGTTCTCCACCGTATCCTTTAATAACTCCCGGAATTTTTGTCAGCGCGTCTTCCGTGCTTCCTCCTGATAGAATATCATTGTTTTTTACGGTATAAGTGGTTTTATCAGCTTCAAACTTCACATATTTGTCACGGATTCCGGTAATGGTAACTCCTTGTATTTCTTTTTCCTCTCTGGGATAATCAAGGGGCGAAAGGACTCTGGATAAAAAAACATCACCTAAATATAAAACATCCGGGCTTTGTTCGGTTGTATCAAAATATAAGGTCTGAGGTTCGTATCCCGATGCTGAAATAAGTATTCTGAAATTCCCCGTAGCTTTCGAAATGGCATAACTGTTATTACACAAATATGAGACGAAATTTTTTACATCTTTATAACCGTCCTCATATCTGTATTGAAATAAAATGTTCCGTTGTAGGGTATCTTCATTACAAGAAGGAGAATCTTTGTCCATTATTTTAAAATTCACCGTTACTTTGGGTTGTGGAAAGCAATATCCGAATAGAAAGATAGCAAGATAAAAAGATAAAATGAATCTCATTGTAGTTTAGTTTGTTTGCGATTTTTTAGATGACATAAATATATTGCAAAAAATTGGTTAAAACCAAATCTTTTTAATAAAAATTAGTGTTCCTTTTGAGGGATTTGTTACAGGAAATATAAAAAATCCGAAAAACATTCGAAAACGGGAATCCCGACCCTCCATTCGTAAGGTATTTATATCAATTTCAGTTAAATATGAAAAATCATGAAACATTTAGGTGTAGCATAAACAGAGTAAATAACCTGAGTTCGGGTTAATGGTTGACCGTTATACGTATATTTCCCAATGTTTATAAGAAAGTTTTTATCGGAAAGATGCTTTAAAAAGTTGAATCATTCGATGTCCGGTTTAAATTCTTTGTAAAAATCACCTGCTTTCACAAAAATTTCCGTAATTATGATATTCTGAATTTATAATCGAAAGTCAGGTTAAATAGTTGATTTAAAAATGTTGCGGGGATTTTTGGTGAAAGAAGCTACATGCCCATCTTATAAAGATACGAAAAATTTTTCTTTTTTCCAACTATTTTTCCTGCGTCACTAAGGCAAACGCATCATATTTTCAGAAAAATAAAATGGGAGAAAAACACATAATATCTTGTAAAATAGTTGTGAGTCATAAATAATTTTTATATATTATATTGATTGATAATACTTTAAACAAGTTTAATCCGGTTTTTTGTTCATGAACGGGGTATTGATTATATATTTGATATTTAGTGGCTTAAATGTAAAAATCAGAGCATTTGAAATTTTTTTACAACGCAGCAAAAATCCTGAAAGGATTTGATTTTCATAACCTCAGGTCAGCTGACCTGAGGGGGAGGATAACGAAAATATCGCACTGCCTGAAAGGCAGGACTTGGTCTTCCAAAAAGTATTGTTCATCAATATCCATCCGTTCTCTGTTAAAAATTGACGGTATTCTTCTTCAAAACTTAAGGTATTCTTTTTCGTGTGCTTTGGGGATTCTCGGATTGTTTTGTTTTTGTGCAGCTCATGGTTTAATGTTTTCAGCCCTGCCTTTCAGGCAGGGGAGTTGTTGTGTGTACATTCCGCAGATCGCTGATCTGCGGTTATGAAAATATTGCCTTTCAGGCAGAGAGTGCGCTTTACTATTTCGTGATGCGTTTGCCCTGCCTGCGTCACAAAACGGGAGATTTTTTAACAGATAAATCACCCATTGAAATTAAAAAGCACGGTAAAAGGGAAATAAGTATCTTTCAAATAGGGATTGTGTCTGTCAAGAATACTATCATCAAGATTTGTTCATTCAACGAAATAGTAACGGTTAATTTCTTGTCGTGTGCTTTATTAGAAAAGACTGAGTTGCAGCTGTAATCGTATTTGTCCGTAAGTTTTATCGACAACTTTACCGGAAGCGTTCAATACGCCTTTTTGCATTGCTACATAGGATAGTTTGACATTGGTGGTATATCCGTTGAAAAAGTAAGACAGCCCTCCTCCAAATACGGTTGCTGTATTTAACTTATCAAAACCGGAAGCATTCAATCCTCTTCTTTGATTGCTTTGGGAATTTACGTCTTGTTTTTCATAACGTATCCATGGTTGTAGTTTTAAGGATTTAATGTAGTATCCCAACTCTAACAACTGTGTATTTTGTGTCGGGATCATGGAGGCGAAAGAATATTTGGCAGAGAGGTCATTGCCTCCTGTAAGGTAAGACCAGGCAGCGTTCAGGGTAAGAGAACCGTCGGCACTTAGCGGATAATCCAGAAAAACATCTGCTCCGGCAGCTATGTAGGTGCCTTGTGTATCCAATCCCCCGCCAACGGTAAAGGTTTTGCCCTTTCCCAGATTTGTTCCGGTATGTTTGTCAATATCTAAAAAATTATATTCCAGCCGTCCTGTGACACGCAATGGAGAACTGTTTTGTCCGTTGAAATCACGTCTTCCCGAAAATGCTCCTAAACGATATTGAAGTTTGTCTTTTAGAAATTTTCCCGAGAGATTAACTCCGACATCTCGTCCCGTATCGTTTTGTAAAGGACTGTCTTTAGATAGGTTATAAGGGTACTGAAAATAGGCATAGTCATTTACCAATAATGCACTTGCGGACTGCAATCCGTTTCTGTTGTGGGATACAAGTATCTTCCCTGCGGATACAACCAGTTCATTGCTAAATGTATGATCGTATTGCGCGTCGAGGATCTTTATTCCTCCGGATTTATCTTTTCCGGAACCCAGTGGGGAAGTCAATTCCGTCTGGATGAAAACGTAGTCTTTTTTGGATAGAAATATTCCCGCCATGATTCTTGCCCTGTGTAGTACGGCTTCGGATTTCCATGAATTGGAGGAGCCGGTTAAGGAGTCGCTTCTGAATCCGTTTTGCCGGGAACTTACGTATGTGTGTAATAATACTCCTGTACGAAATGAAGGTTTGAAGAGACTTTTTAAACTGTCATCCTGTGCTTTAGCTGAATAGGTTATGAATAAGGTAAACATTAGTAAAATAAAAGATCGTTTTTTATTTTCCATAACTTGT
>JAISMV010000147.1 GCA_031276535.1 Flavobacteriaceae bacterium | reverse complement strand
TATCCCATAATATTTTCCCCTCTCCATTCGTTTTTTCATTTACCGATACACCGCATCTAACCGAACCAAATTTTGTTAATTGTTCATTACATTTTAACAATCAATCAGATATTATTTTGCTGTGTTTATGGCGGCATACATTTCTTTTTTCTTCCTCTCTCCCTTGTAATATCCGGAAGAATAAACGCGTTTATTGTTAGCTGAATATTTGATTTATAACTATTTGCGAAAAAATCAGGCGGATTATTTTTTTCGTCCTGAATGAATAAGAAATGATTACTTTTGTTCTTTATAATTGCTTTTATCTGTTGAACTTACAAGCCGAAAGAATATGAGATATTATTTTTGTATTTATAAAAAAAACACTACATTTGCACACTTAAAAAATTAAAAGAGCATAAATGCCAACTATTCAACAATTAGTAAGAAAAGGAAGAGCCACACTTACCAAGAAGAGTAAATCGGCTGCTTTAGATTCTTGTCCGCAACGACGTGGAGTATGTACCCGTGTGTACACTACTACACCGAAAAAACCGAATTCAGCGCTTAGAAAAGTTGCCCGGGTTCGTTTGACTAACGGTAAGGAGGTGAATGCCTACATACCGGGAGAAGGACACAATCTACAAGAGCACTCGATAGTATTGGTGAGAGGCGGAAGAGTAAAAGATTTACCGGGAGTTCGTTATCACATCGTAAGAGGTGCTTTAGACACTGCAGGCGTACAAGGACGTTTACAAAGAAGAAGTAAATACGGAGCTAAACGACCTAAAGCAAAAAAATAACATTAACGAAATTATTCAGGTAAAATGAGAAAAACAAAAGCAAAAAAACGTCCGCTTTTACCAGATCCGAAGTTTAACGATCAGTTAGTAACCCGTTTCGTTAACAATCTGATGAAAGATGGTAAAAAGAGTATCGCTTTTAAAATTTTCTACGATGCGTTAGATATTGTAGAAACTAAAAAGGAAATTCAGGAAAAGACATCTTTGGAAGTATGGAAAGATGCTTTGGAAAACGTAATGCCTCACGTAGAAGTACGCAGCCGAAGAGTTGGAGGGGCTAACTTCCAGATTCCAATGCCAATTCGTCCCGATAGAAAAATTTCTATGGCAATGAAATGGTTAATTAAATACTCCAGAGACAGAAATGAGAAATCTATGTCTCAGAAATTAGCAGCAGAAATATTAGCTGCCGCTAAAGAAGAAGGTGCTGCCGTTAAAAAGAAAACAGACACTCACCGAATGGCTGAAGCTAACAAAGCATTCTCACATTTCAAATTCTAAGTATTTATATGTCAAGAAATTTAAAATATACACGTAACATAGGTATTGCTGCCCATATTGACGCAGGAAAAACTACCACAACGGAAAGAATTTTATTCTACACAGGAGTAAATCACAAAATAGGAGAAGTTCACGATGGGGCTTCCACTATGGACTGGATGGTACAGGAAGCAGAAAGAGGAATCACCATTCAATCGGCTGCTACTACCTGTAACTGGAATTTCCCGTTATCCGATGATGGTAAAAAACTTTCCGACACTCAGTCATACCATTTCAATATCATCGATACCCCGGGACACGTAGACTTTACCGTTGAAGTGAACCGTTCGTTGAGAGTATTGGATGGTCTGGTTTTCTTATTTAGCGCTGTTGACGGTGTTGAACCTCAATCTGAAACTAACTGGAGACTGGCTGATAATTACAAAGTTCCCAGAATGGGATTTGTAAATAAAATGGACAGACAAGGTTCCGACTTCCTGAACGTTTGTCGTCAGGTGAAGGAAATGTTAGGTTCCAAAGCGGTTCCTATCGTATTACCTATCGGTTCTGAAGAAGATTTTAAAGGAGTGGTAGACCTGGTTAAAAACAGAGCTATCATTTGGCATGACGAAAATTTCGGTTCCACTTTTGACATTGTAGGCATCCCTGCCGATATGGAAGAAGAAGTACAGGAATATCGTCAAAACCTTATTGAAGCTGTTGCCGAATACGATGAAGGATTAATGGAAAAATTCTTTGAAGATCCGGATTCCATTTCCGAAGAAGAAATCCATGAAGCACTGAGAAAGGCAACTATTGATATCAGCATCATTCCGATGGTGTGCGGATCTTCCTTTAAAAATAAAGGAGTACAATTCATGTTGGATGCGGTTTGCCGTTATCTTCCTTCCCCATTGGATAAGGAAGCCATCGAAGGAACCAATCCTAAAACAGAAGAGCCGATCACAAGAAAACCAGATGCAAAAGAACCTTTTGCAGCATTGGCATTTAAGATCGCTACCGATCCTTATGTAGGGCGTTTGGCTTTCTTCAGAGCTTATTCCGGTCATTTGGACGCGGGTTCTTATGTATTGAATACCCGTTCGGGAGATAAAGAAAGAATTTCCCGTATCTACCAGATGCATGCCAACAAACAAAATCCTATAGAATATATCGAAGCCGGAGACATTGGTGCGGCTGTTGGTTTTAAAGACATTAAAACCGGAGACACCCTTTGTGATGAAAAAGCTCCGATTGTACTGGAGAGTATGGTATTCCCCGATCCGGTTATCGGGATTGCCGTAGAACCAAAAACCAAAGCTGATGTTGATAAACTAGGCATGGCTTTATCCAAACTGGCAGAAGAAGATCCTACTTTTCAGGTAAAAACAGACGAAGCTTCAGGGCAGACTGTTATTTCAGGAATGGGTGAGCTTCACCTGGATATTATTATCGACCGTTTGAAAAGAGAATTCAAGGTGGAGGTAAACCAAGGTCAGCCGCAGGTAGAGTACAAAGAAGCTTTGACAGGTACCGCAGACCACAGAGAAGTTTACAAAAAACAAACCGGTGGTAGAGGTAAGTTTGCAGATATCGTATTCGCAATCGGACACGCTGATGAAGGAAAAATCGGACTGGAATTCGTTAATGAGATCAAAGGAGGTAATATTCCGAGAGAATTCATTCCTTCCGTAGAAAAAGGTTTCAAAGAAGCTATGAAAAACGGTCCTTTAGCAGGATACGAAATAGACGGAATGAAGATTACATTGAAAGATGGATCTTATCATGCGGTTGACTCCGACCAGTTATCGTTTGAGCTGGCAGCTAAATTGGGATTCAAGGAAGCAGCCAGAAAAGCAAAACCGGTAATCATGGAACCTATTATGAAACTGGAAGTACTAACTCCGGAAGAATACATGGGAGACATTGTAGGAGACTTAAACCGTCGTAGAGCTACAGTAAGTGGAATGGATGACAGAAATAATGCCAAAGTTATCAAAGCTTTCGTTCCATTATCTGAAATGTTTGGATACGTAACTTCCTTGAGAACTTTATCTTCAGGACGTGCGACTTCAACCATGGAGTTTGACCACTACGAAGCTGCTCCTCAAAATATAGCAGATGATGTGATTGCGAAAGCTAAAGGTACAACCGCTTAATATTAAAAACAATGAGTCAAAAAATAAGAATAAAACTTAAGTCTTACGATTATAATTTAGTTGATAAATCAGCTGAGAAAATTGTAAAAACCGTAAAAGCTACCGGCGCTGTAGTTAATGGACCTATTCCATTACCAACACACAAAAGGATCTTTACTGTTTTACGTTCACCACACGTGAATAAAAAATCCCGTGAACAATTCCAATTGAATTCTCACAAGAGATTGATGGATATTTACAGTTCTTCATCTAAAACTGTTGATGCTTTGATGAAACTGGAACTTCCAAGTGGTGTGGAGGTAGAGATTAAAGTATAGTTATCGTAAAATTATCTTCGATAAATAAAAAAGTGTCCGAAACGGACACTTTTTTTGTTTGGAACAAGAACTGATTTAGAGCCTGTTTAAATTTTATTCAAATATTTATTTTTAGGTTCTAATTATATTTTGCATTCTTTTTAAGCTCTTTTGAGCGTCTTTTTTGCTTTTTCTTCTTGATTTAGTCCGCTAAATCTTCAAATAAAAAGCAAAAAATCCATCTCTAAAATAGCATTAAAAAATAATCGCAATAAAATTTAAACAGGCTCTTATAAATTCTCTTTTTGTTATTCTTATCAAAGCTAACCGTTAGGGTCTCTTTGGCTTTTGATCTTTTTCTGTTAAAAGCTCCCATGAACTCCCTATCTGACATAGACCTATTCCTGTTTTTTGAGACTTTCCTGTAAAACGGGTTTCAGGTCTTTTGCTAATTTTTCGGAAAATAGTTCGGCTCCGGCAGCATTTAAATGTAAAGAA
>JAISMV010000128.1 GCA_031276535.1 Flavobacteriaceae bacterium | reverse complement strand
GAGTGTCTTTTTCACTTTTTCTTCTTGATTTAGCCCGCTAAATCTTCAAATAAAAAGCAAAAAATCCATCTCAAAAATAGCAATAAAAAATAATCGCAATAAAATTTAAACAGGCTCTAAATTATTACTTTGATAATTTCACCCGGAGGTCATCCGCTGTTATCTGGGAATTTAAAACTATAAAACCGTAAAAATTCCCTAAATTTTCAGGTTTTTTAATAGCTATAAATGGTTTTTCATTTATTAAAAACTGAATGGATGTTTTGTCGGTCACGGCGGAAAATTCATTAAACTGATGAATTTTACAGGCATTATTTTTCTGCTTATAAAAAGTTTGAGCCAAAGCGGGATTTTTGCTCTCGTAAGAAAGAACGAGTTCATTTTCGGCATTAACTCCAAAAAATATATAATTTTCGGGGAATTTCTGATTATCCGCAAACAAAATTAATCCGGCTGCTCCTTTCTCTCCATAAAACCGATCTGCCTTTACAGAAACCGTGATACATATATTTTTAGTTAAAAGATCAGAATAGATCAGTGAAAGATTAGTAACATTATCCATTTTATTGGACATTACCCATTTTCCGTTTTCTATTCGGCTATACATTAACTTGCTTTCAAAAGTATCCCAATGGTTGGAATTGGTGTCGAAATTTTCTTCCAATAACAACGTGTCTTTTTTGCAAGAGTTGAAAAAAACCGTCAACCCGACAAGTAAAATACAGATATATAGTTTATTTTTAAACACCGGATTATAGTTTATATCTGGCAGCAGCCCCAACAGTGAGGTCGGAAAATTCTTTATTTTCGTATTTAAGGCTTCCGACAATAGCGATCATAGCCGCATTGTCAGTGGTATATTCGGGTTTGGGAATAAAAACTTTACAACCATACTCAGATTCCAGTTTTATGATTTCTTTTCTCAGCTCGGAATTGGCGGATACCCCTCCTGCCAAAGCAATGTTTTTTATTCCGGTCTGCTTTATCGCTTCTTTTACTTTCACTAACAAGGCATCAACAATGGTTTTTTGTACGGACGCGCATAGATCATTCCGGTTTTCTTCAATAAAATTCGGATTTTTCTCGGTTTCTTTTTGTAAGAAATATAACACGGATGTCTTTATGCCGCTAAATGAGAATTTAATTCCGTCTAATTTGGGCTGGGAAAAAGAAAACCGGTTTTTATTCCCTTTCTGAGCCAGCATATCGAGAGCGGGACCTGCAGGATAATCCAACCCCAGAAGTTTGCCGATTTTATCAAAAGCCTCACCGGCTGCATCATCCAGTGTTTCTCCCAACACTTTCATATCAAAATAGTCATCAACCTGAACCACTTGCGTATGCCCTCCGCTTACCGTGAGACAAAGAAAAGGAAACTCAATGGGTTTTTGGTCGGGGTCTTCTATAAAATGGACAAAAATATGTCCCTGCATGTGGTTAACTTCTATAAGCGGAACCTCCAGAGACATAGACAAGGATTTGGCGAAACTGGTTCCTACCAGCAGAGATCCTGCTAACCCGGGACCTCTTGTAAAAGCAATTGCACGTATATCTTTTTTGCTTACCTTTGCTAAATGAATCGCTTGATGTACAACCGGTACAATGTTTTGTTGATGTGCCCGGGAAGCTAACTCAGGAACTACACCGCCATAATTTTGGTGTATTTTTTGTGTAGCCACAACATTAGAAAGAATTTTCCGTTTTTGTATTATCGCAGCCGAAGTATCATCACACGATGACTCTATTCCTAAAATAACAGGTGTTTTCATTTATGGCAAAGATAAAAATTAAAAATAATATATTTTTCAGGTTAGTACGAGGAGTATTATATACGTCTTGTTTTCTGCTCTTTCTGTTTATATCGGTAATTGTGATCATTAACCTGCCTCCCGTAAAAGAGAAAATAGCCAAAACAGGAATTGATTTTTTGAATAAGAAATTTAAAACTCAAATTTCGGTTAAAAGTGTAGAAGTTGATCTCTTCGGGAATTTAATTTTTCATGAAGCGGCAGTTAAAGACCATCATAATTATGACTTTATTAAAGCAGATGAACTAAAAGCATATGTAAACACTGCATCTCTACTTGAAAATCTCCTGATTAAAAGAGTAAATGATTTCCAAATTAACCAGTTACGACTGGTAGACCCGGTCGTAAAGGTGATAACATACAAAGGGGAGAACAGGGATAATTTTTCGATTTTCGTGACTAAATTCAAATCAAAAAAGCCCAAATCAAACAAATATTACAGATTAGGCGGAAGGTTGGATTTAATTAACGGGCAATTATCCATCGTCAACCGGAATTCACCCGATGGAGATCAGATCTGGCTGGATGCTACCGAATTAAATTTAAAAGTATCTACATCGGAGATTACAAATCCGGAAATAAAAGTTACCGTAGAGCAACTGAATTTTAAAGGAAAAAGACATAAGGAAAACTATATCGTAAACCAGCTTTCGGGCATTGTTTATTTTTCCAATACCGAATTATCATTTAAAGACCTCATATTGGAATCCGATACGTCCCTGTTGTTCGGTTCCTTGTCTTTTACGTTTGCAGAAAGGAACGATATGAGTAAATTCAAGGATAAGGTTACCTGGAATCTGGATTTAAAAGAAGGCAGTAAGATATCAGGAAAAGACATTCGGTATTTTGTTAAAAACTGGGACTCAAATTCCGTGATAAATGCTTCATCCAAAGTTCGGGGAACACTTAATAATCTAACATTGATCAATCCTATCCTTTCCGTAGAAAACACATTTTATTCCGGTTCTGATTTATTACTGAAAAATCTGGTTACTCCGAACACGGCAAAATCTTTTTCCATAGAAACAAAGAAGACCCATCTGCAAACCTCATATGCGTCCTTGAAATCATGGATCCCTAAATTTATTTCCAATAAAATTCCGGAAATAATTTCCAATTTCGGAACGACAAACTATACCGGAGATTTTTCTATTGATGCAAATCGGATCCTGGTGAACGGAAATATGATCAGTTCCGTAGGAAACGTTCGTGCAGATGCAAAATTAACGGACTATTCTTCCCCCAAAATACAATATGAAGGCTGGATAGAAACGGATCATCTTAACCTCGCTCCTTTTACCAAATCTTCTGCCATAGGTTCTGTTACTTCAAAAATTCACCTTAACGGAACCGGACTTAGCTGGGATTATCTGGATACCCGATTTGATGCCCAATTAACAGATATGGAGATCAACGGAAAAAGCATAAGTTATATTACCTCAGCAGGTGTTTTAAATAATAAGATTTTTAAAGGTGAAATCTACACCAATGATGAAAATGCCGATTTCAATTTGGAAGGAAACATAGATTTTTCCAAAAAAACAATACAAACCAATTTCAAAGCAGATATTAAAAACCTGAACGTAGGCTATTTCATTCCCGTAATAAATAAAAACACCCTGTTTAAAGGAATCGTAAAGACAGACATCCAGTTTAGTTCCATTGATGATCTGGCAGGGCAGATCAACGTTGACTCCATCACATTAACCAAAGAAGGGAAACCTGCCGATTATAATGATATCCTGATCAAAACCGACTTTGAGAACGAGAACAGGAATCTGGACATCTTTTCCCCGAATATGATCACCGCCAATATCTACGGGAAATATAAACTGACCGATATTCCTATCATGTTAGAGGAAGGAATAGGAAACTTACTGGTAAATTATAAACCTAAGAAAAAATTTGATCATCAGGAATTCTCATTTATACTGGATGTGCAAAAAAACCTGTTTGATCTATTAATGCTTGATGTTAATCTGTCTCCGGGAACCACAATAACCGGAAGATATATCGGTGAAGGAAATCAGTTGCAAGCCCAGATAATTTCCGAATATATTTATTATAAGAACCTCAAATTGTCAAATCCTAATATCTTTTTGAATACGGCGGATTCATTAAGGCAATTTATGGGATCTTTATCATCTCTCAATATTAACAATACAAGAATTGACAATATAAATTTTTCGGGATTCAAAAAAAATGATTCTTTATTTGCCTCTACTAACTTTTATTTCGGAAAGGACAAAGAATCACAGATAAATTTTGACCTGAATGCATACCAAACCCGTATAGAGAACGATTTAATATTTGGATTTAAACCTTCGGAAATAGACCTGATTCCGGAAAAATGGACACTAAACCCCGATTTCAATCCGGATGAAGCCATTGCCAAATATAATGTGATCACCAATAAGCTGACTGTAGAAAAGATTGAGCTAAGATCAGAAGAATCCGAAATCATGGTGTCCGGAGAATATACCTCTAAAGATGATTATAATTTCGATTTAAACTTCACCGAAGTAAAACTGAAAAAATTACTACCCAAAAATTTTCTTAAGAACATGTCTTTTGAAGGATTGGCTAACGGCACGGCAAAAATACATAAAGACTCACAGGAATTTAAACCCTTGGTCAATATTGATATTGAAGGTTTAAAATTTAACCATCAGTCTTTAGGCGACTTATTTATGGATGCCCAATATGACGTGGAAGAAGATAAGTATTTGATAGATACACGGCTTATAGAATCAGGAGAAGAACGTTTCCTAGCGCAGGGTTATATAAAAAATGAACCTGGAAAACCCACCCAATTAAACGTGGATCTCACTGCCGATAAAATGAACATCGCGCCTATAGGCTCCTTTTTACAAAATGTTTTTTCCAAATTCAGAGGAAATGCAACAGGAAATGTACAGATTACGGGAGACCTGACCAATCCTAAGTATCAGGGATTAGTAACCATGTCTCAGGTCGGATTTACGGTGAATTTCTTAGGTGTAGATTATCAGCTAACCAAAGATCAGGATCTTCAAATTTCAGACGGAGTTTTCTTCTTTGATAATATTGAACTGAAAGATACAGAAAAAAAGACCAAAGGTACCGTATTCGGACCGTTGATCACCAAGAATTTTTCCGAATGGGGTATGAACCTGGATTTTTCAACCGATAAACTTTTGGTTCTGAATACCGGTATGAAAGAAAACGACATGTTCTTTGGTACGGTATATGCCGCAGGAGCCTTCTCCATAACAGGATCTACAGCAAGCGGAATAGAAATATCCGCAACGGCAACAGCTCTGGAAGGAAGCAGCCTGACAATAAACAGCAACAGCACCACCAATGCCACGGATATCAGCTTTATCAAGTTCCTTCCGGAAAAACCTAAAGAGGAGGAGGGAGAAGATGTTAAACCACCTGTAGGATTATCCATACGGGCAGATGTGACGGCAGACAACAGATCTGTAGTTAATCTGATCATAAATCAGGAGACAAAAGACAGAATAGAAGTGAGAGGGGAGACAAAACATCTGAAATTTAACATGTATAAATCCGGAATTATCACAATGGATGGAACTTATACTATCACAGGAGAGAGTAAGTATTATTATAACATGTTTGTAAACAAAAATTTTACCATAGCTCCGGGCAGTACGATCAGATGGGAAAACAGAGGCCCGTCCGAACCCTATTTAAACAATATACGGGCTACCTATACAAAACTGGTTAGCAACATAGGGGATTATCTGGGTATTTCCACAGTACCGGCAACCGATGTTACAGTCACGGCATTACTAACAGGATACCTGTCCAAGCCCGGTATAGTATTTGATATTGAAGCAGATGCTTCCTCTTCCATACGGGATCAATTAAACACCAAACTTAATAACAACGAAGGCGAAAAATATAATCAGGTGGTGGGTATTGTGGTATTTGGAAGTTTCTTATCCGACAAAATGGGAGGAAGTAGTTATACCTCATCTGTCTATGATATAGTATTAAAACAACTTACTTCTGTCATCAACAATATCAGCGGATCATTTTCTCTGGATGCCAATTTCAATGCCGGCTCAAAAGTGGATAACACCAGTGACCGGATTTCTCTGGGACCAACCGTTCAGTTAAACCGGAGGTTATCTATCGTTGGTTCGGTTAACATGCCGTTAGAGCAAAAAAGTGCAGCCGATGTATGGACTTACGGAGGAAAACTGGATTACGATATTTCCAAAAGCAGCGACAAAAGCTTGATAATGAGCGCATTTTCAAAACCCTCCACTTTTGGGCTGGAAACCTCTTTATTAGCAAACTCCGGTGCTAACAATCAGGCATACGGAGGAGGAATCCTATACAAGAAGTCCTTCAACAGCCTGAGTGATTTGTTCCGCAAAAAAAAGAAAGAGAAAACGGATTCTATTTCCGTTAAAAAGAATAATTGAGATCATTTAAATAACCTGACATCTTATCTTAATGGATCATGTGAAAATAGCAGTAATCATTGTTACATATAATGGTTTAAATTGGTACGACAGATGTTTTTTAAGTTTGAAAAAGTCTACCGTTCCTTTGGATATCATCGTAATAGATAACGCCTCAACAGACGATACAATTCCCTATATTGAGGAAAATTATCCTGAAATATACCTGATCAGGAGTAAGATAAATCTGGGATTTGGCAAAGCTAATAATCTTGGAATTGAATACGCCCTGAAAAATAATTCAGAATACATTTTTCTGCTCAATCAGGATGCATGGATATTTCCCGATACAATAGAGAAGTTATTAGAAGTTGGTAAAACGCATGGAGAATACGGGATAGTAAGTCCGATACATCTGACGGAAGACGAAAGAACTCCGGAAGAAAATTTTTTATTTTATCTGAAAAGCATCCGTTCCAAAAAAAATAATGTAACCATAGAAGACATAATTGAGGGAAGGTCACCGGAAGACATATATTCCATCGACTTTGTAAATGCTGCTTTATGGCTTATATCTAAAGAATGTTTAAAAAAAACAGGCGGATTTAATCCCGTATATTTTCACTATGGAGAAGATGATGACTATGTAAACAGGGTGCTGTATCACGGATATAAAGTAGGAATTTGTCCCGGATCCAGAGCGGTTCATGCCCATAAGAAACAAAAAAGGCTGTCTGTTTCTGAAAGAAAGAAGAAAAAAAAGCACTACGGTCCCTGGCTAACGTCTTATTTAAGGTATCTGACCAACATCAATAATTCTTTTGCCTACTCGCTTGGGCAGTCTTTTTATCTTTTTTCCCGAAAACTCGTACAGCATATATTCCAGTTGAATTCCCTTAGTATTTATTATGACTTTAAGGTGGCGGGAGAAGCCATAAGCTGTATCCCCCAAATAGTAAAGAACCGAAACATTGCAAAACATAAAGAATATCCCTTTTTAAATTTAAAAGATACAACAAAATAACC
>JAISMV010000086.1 GCA_031276535.1 Flavobacteriaceae bacterium | reverse complement strand
TGAGCGGCTTTTTCACTTTTTCTTCTTGATTTAGCCCGCTAAATCTTCAAATAAAAAGCAAAAAATCCATCTCAAAAATAGCAATAAAATATAATCGCAATAAAATTTAAACAGGCTCTGAAACTATTATTTTCAAACCCACAAAGCCAAAACTATCAGATATTGAAGTCATCAGTTTATTTTTATCAGCGGAATTCAGACTTCCGATTCCCTAAAGCTGTTTTGTAAATTTACGATCCGAAAAAAACGAAACTGAAAACAAAATTTATAAGCAAAAGATTATAATTAAAAAAATCCCTACTTTTGTAAATCTGAAGAAAGATAAACAATGTTTATCCGATAAAAAATATACCGGAGCTAATTTTGTATATACTTTGGATTTTCAAATTTTGGTATTATTTTTGAAATATTAAAAAGAAATAAAAATAAGTTATAAGATGATAAAGAAAATTTTTTATGTAGCATTATCAGGGATTTTTGTAGTAAGTTGTGATAAAAAGCAAGCACAAAACACTGAAGAACTAAACGATAGCATTACTGTTGCCGCAACAACAGACACAGTAGAAAATAAGCCTTTGAAGCAAACACGCGAAATACAGGAGGAATTACGTGAAGTAGCAGGAATATACAAAGGAACCCTCCCATGTGCGGATTGTGAAGGTATCGAAACTCAGCTTGTTTTAGAAGTTTACGGCACTTATATTCTTACTCATAAATATTTAGGAAAAAAAGACACCGAAAAACCTTTTGAATATCGCGGAAAATATGCTTTGGACAAATCTAAAAATGAAGTAGTTTTAGATGCAGATAAAACAAAAAAATATGCAGTGAAAAAAGATGAGCTGATTCATTTAGATGAAGATGGAAATGTTATTACGGGCGAATTAGCTCCAAATTATATTTTAAAAAAGATATTGAATTTTTAGTTAAATAATAAGATTTAGCTGAAGAATTCAGAAAATAAAATGGCTCCGTTTCCCCTTGTTTTTTGGGAAAAAATAGAAAATTATATGTGTTTTTAGCTTTAAAAATTTTTAATATATGGTCTTGGAAATTCTTAACAACTTTATTCAATGGTATGCAAAAAAAAGGGTTAAACAAATGGAAATATTTATCTATAACCCCATGGACGCTCAGAATACAGTACTTTCCACACTCATTTATAAAGCCAGAGACACAGAATATGGTAAAAAACATAAATTTCAGGATATAATTTCCTATAATGATTTCAAAAATCAGGTACCTTTAGTATACTATGAAGATTTTGAGCCCTTTATAACACGAACCCGAAGAGGAGAAAAAGACGTTATATGGCCGGGTCAGATTCAATGGTTTGCCAAATCATCCGGAACAACGAATGCAAAAAGTAAATTTATTCCCATTACGCAAGACAGTTTGGAAGAATGTCATTACAAAGCAGGAAAAGATTTATTTTCGATGTATGCATTTAATAATCCCGAAACTAAAATTTTCGAATGTAAAAACCTTCGATTGGGAGGTACATTGGAAAACTACAAAGGATTTGATACCAAATACGGAGACCTTTCAGCGGTTTTAATTGATAATCTTCCTTTTTGGGCTGAGTGGAAAAGCACTCCCAATAAAGAAGTTTCTCTTTTAAAAGATTGGGAAGTTAAACTGCCTGCCATTGTAGAACAGGTAATTAATCAGGATGTCGGAAGCTTTACCGGAGTTCCTTCCTGGATGATGGTTTTACTGAGAAAAACACTGGAAACCACCGGTAAGGAATATATAGATGAAATATGGCCGAATGTAGAATGTTTCTTCCATGGAGGAATCAGTTTTGCACCTTACGCGGAACAATTTGCTTCTATTTTTTCAAAACCGATTCATTATTATGAAATTTATAATGCTTCAGAAGGTTATTTCGCCATACAGGATACCAATGGATCAAAAGATATGCTGCTGATGCTGGATTACGGCATATTTTACGAATTTATTCCTATGGATGAATTTTATTCTGAAAACCCAACGGTTCTTTCTTTAGAACAAGTAGAATTGCATACCAATTACGCCATAGTTGTAACTACCAATGGCGGATTGTGGCGTTATATTGTAGGAGATACCATTAAGTTTGTATCTCAGATTCCTTACAAAATACGGGTTACAGGAAGAACTAAGTTTTACATCAACGCCTTTGGAGAAGAATTGATGGTGGAAAACGCAGAAAAAGCATTGAAAACAGCAGAAAAAAAGACAAAAGCCATTATATCGGAATATACTGCAGGCCCCATATTCATGAATGGAAAAGAAAAAGGAGCCCACGAATGGATTATTGAATTTACCCAGCAACCGGACTCTCTGGAAAAATTCACGGAAATATTAGATATCGAATTACAAAAACTCAATTCGGATTATGAAGCCAAAAGATACAATAACATGACGTTGAATATGCCGATCGTACATTCTGCCCGTTCCAATCTATTTTATGACTGGATGAAACTAAGAGGAAAATTAGGCGGACAAAATAAAGTTCCGCGATTGGCTAATGACCGGGAATATCTGGATTCTTTGCTGCCTTTAAATAATAATTGATATTTTTTTATTCTGTTAAAAAATAATAAGAACCCGACAGGAAACGATACAATAGATCAGAAGCAAAAGTCTTACAAAATAATTAAAAAAGAAATTGTATCTATTTAAATAATAAGTTGAATTAAATCATGTAAATATTTAAATATAATACATTTAAATATAACAAATGGATTTGTAAAGAAAACGTATCTAACCTTAAAATTATAGAAAGCGGACTACATAGATGAATCAGGCACCTTTAGCAGAACGAATGCGTCCCGGAACATTAGATGAATATCAATATCAGGAACATCTGATAGGTGACGGAGCCCCTATCCGCCGTATGATGGAAAGCGGAAATATTGCTTCTATGATTTTTTGGGGACCTCCGGGAACCGGAAAGACTACTCTTGCGGAAATCATTGCCAGAGAATCAGAACGGGAATATTTCACATTAAGTGCCGTAAGTTCCGGAGTAAAAGAAGTGCGGGAGATAATAGAACAGGCGAAAAAACAAAATCTTTTTAGCGGAAAAAATCCGATCTTATTTATAGATGAAATTCACCGTTTCAACAAATCCCAGCAAGACAGCTTATTACAGGCAGTAGAAAAAGGTTGGATCATCTTAATAGGAGCAACTACTGAGAATCCTAGTTTTGAAGTAGTTTCGGCGCTGCTTTCCCGTTGTCAGGTTTATACTTTATATTCTCTGGATAAAAAAGCCCTAACCGATTTATTGCACAGAGCCATTACAGAAGACAAAGTTCTATCCCAAAGAAAAATTACAATTCAGGAAGAAGAAGCCTTGATACACTATTCCGGAGGAGATGCCCGTAAATTGCTAAATGGTTTGGATTTGGTAGTACAACAATTTAAAGACGAAGAAGAAATAATAATCACCAATGAAGAAGTAAAAAGAGTCATACAAGAGAATATGGCTTTGTACGACAAAGACGGAGAACAACATTACGATATTATTTCCGCCTTTATCAAATCGATTCGGGGTTCCGACCCCAATGCAGCCGTATATTGGCTGGCACGTATGCTGGACGGAGGAGAAGATATCAAATTTATAGCCCGCAGAATGGTTATTCTGGCTTCGGAAGATATTGGAATGGCTAATCCCACCGCATTGATCTTAGCTAACAATACCTTTCAGGCAGTGAATGTTATCGGAAATCCTGAATCCCGTATTTTACTGAGCCAATGTGCTGTTTATCTGGCAACCTCTCCTAAATCCAACGCTTCATATCTGGCTATAGATGCAGCTTTGTCCTATGTGCGGCAAACCGGAAATCTGCCGGTTCCGTTACATCTGAGAAACGCCCCGACAAAACTGATGAAAGACCTGAATTACGGAACCGACTATCAGTACGCACACAACTATCCCGGGAATTTTATCTATCAGGAATTTCTACCGGAAGAAGCCACGAATGAAAGTTTTTACCATCCGGGAAATAACCTGAAAGAAAATAAACTTAAAGAATATCTGCAATCTCTCTGGAAAGACAAATATGACTTTTAATTAAGTCCCTTGATGAAAAAAAATTTATTTCCATCAGGTCAGATGATATTTTTAAGGTCGACCACACAACAAGCTGCATAACTTTAACCTTTTTTTTCTTCATTATTTTCTTCCGATAAAAAGAGTAATCACGAGTATCGGTACTCCTTATAAGCTAAAAAAAATGAATTCTTAACCGAAAATAATAAGGATAACACCACCACCGTATAATTGAGAAAGCCGGACAGGAAATCCTGTCCGGCTTTCTTTAGAAAACATTGTGATATTACTACCACAATCACCTCAATGTAAAGAAAAATTTTCTTGTAAGCATTCTTTCAAATACTTATACCCGTAATTTGCGACAAAATTGCCTACTTAAAAAAATTTTTATGAACATGCGACTTATACACACTGTACATAATTAAAAAAAATTATTCCCGCTTTATTTGTCCGAAAAACGAGGCAGCAACCTCTTAAAAATTACAAAAATATGAGCAAAGACCGATAAAACAACTCTACTTATTTGTTTGATCTCAACAAAGAAACAAATAAATTAGATTTAGACAAAATAATAATAGTTATTTTTTTACGAAAAAATTGAAAATTTATATTATCATGATAAAAAATGAATATATGATATAATAAGTCGTTCATACGGGTTATAAATTACAAATTTAAAAACTGATTACTCCTTGACCGTCGTATGAAAAGTAAGTGAATATTTACATTAATATTTCTTTTCTCTTATTTTCTTACTTCGTACCTTTGTTAACCGTTTAGTTGAACAAATTTTAATTGAAAATATAACAGTTTCAGATGAGTAGATACACCATAACTACAGCCCTTCCCTATGCCAATGGACCGTTACATATCGGACATCTGGCAGGAGTATATGTTCCCGCAGATGTTTATGCCAGATATTTAAGACGAAAAGGCCATGATATATTATTAATAGGAGGTTCGGACGAACATGGAATTCCTATTACCATAAGAGCGAAAAAAGAAGGTGTCACTCCTCAGGACATCGTGGACAGGTATCATGAAATGATGAAAAAAACTTTTTTGGAGCTGGGTATCTCTCATGATAACTATTCACGTACGACAACTTCCATTCATACCCGTACCGCACAGGAATTTTTTCTGAAACTTTATCATGATGGAAAATTCACGGAAGAAGAAACCGAACAATATTACGACGAAAAAGCCGGGGAATTTCTGGCAGACCGATATATCGTAGGAACATGCCCGAAATGCGGAAATACAAATGCTTACGGAGATCAATGCGAAAAATGCGGCTCTACACTAAGTCCGGACGAATTGATAGACCCTCATTCCATGCTTAGCGGAGAAAAACCGGTACTGAAAAAGACAAAACATTGGTATTTACCTCTGAATGAATATCATGATTTTATTTCGGAGTGGATTTTAAACGGACATAAAAATGATTGGAAACCCAATGTATACGGACAGGTCAAATCGTGGTTGGATGACGGTTTGAAACCCCGCGCCATGACACGGGATTTGGACTGGGGAATTCCTGTCCCTCTGGAGGGAGAAAAGGGAAAAGTTCTCTATGTTTGGTTTGATGCTCCTATCGGATATATTTCCTCAACCATAGAATGGGCGGAGAGAGAAGGCAAGGATTGGAAACCGTATTGGCAGGACAAGGATACGAAACTGATCCATTTTATAGCCAAAGATAATATCGTATTTCACTGTATTATTTTTCCTGCAATGCTAAAGGCTCACAAAGAATATATTTTGCCGGAAAATGTACCGGCTAACGAATTTTTAAATTTAGAAAACGATAAAATTTCCACCTCCCGAAACTGGGCTGTATGGGCGCATGAGTATTTGGAGGATTTTCCGGGAAAACAGGATACTTTGCGTTATGTCTTATTAACAAACGCTCCGGAAACCAAGGATAATAATTTTACTTGGAAGGATTTTCAAACAAAAAATAATTCCGAACTGGTAGGAATTTTCGGGAATTTTATTAACCGTGTTTCCGTATTGATTAATACTTATTACAAAGGCGTTATTCCCAAATTATCCAATCCGTCCGATTATCCGGAACTGGAGGAATTATCCAAAACAGCGAGAGAAATCTCTTCTTATCTGGAAAAATACGAATTCCGAAACGGATTAACCGCATTGATGAATCTGGCTCGTTTAGGCAATCAGTTCTTACAGGTAAACGAACCTTGGAAAACACATAAGGATAATCCGGAAAAAACGGCGGACGTCTTGTTTGTTTCTGCTCAAATTGCAGCCTATCTGGCGGAATTATCCGAACCGTTTATTCCTTTTTCTTCTAAAAAATTATTGGAAGGTTTTAATATTTCCTATCATTCCTGGAATGAACTGGAAGCAGGAAAGGAAATATTACCCGGTGGACATACGATCAACCAGATTCCTTTGCTTTTTGAAAAGATAGAAGACGCCGCGATTGATTACCAGATTAAAAAACTGGAAGATTCCAAAAAAGAAAACGAAACGACCGGTAAAGAGGCAGAGCCTCAGAAAGATATTATTTCCTGGGGAGATTTTGAAAAGATCGATCTGAGAATAGGTACCATTATAGAAGCAAAGAAAGTAGAAAAAGCCGATAAATTATTAGAGTTTAAAGTTGACACGGGAGTAGATGTACGCACTATTGTTTCCGGAATTGCAGAGAGTTTTTCACCGGAAGAGTTAATAGGAAAACAGGTTACCGTACTTTTAAATCTTGCTCCTAAAAAAATACGGGGAATAGAAAGTCACGGCATGCTGCTGCTGACCAAAACTCCGGAAGGCAGCTACTCTTTTATAACGCCGGATGATAAAATTACGGATGGTTCTACGGTAAATTAACGCTGAATAAAAGACGGCGGAAATTTGGTAAAAAGAAAAAAAATTTGTATCTTTATAGTATAACGCCTGCCGGACAATCGTCCGGCAGGCGTTTTTTCCCTGACTTACCTTTTTATTTCCATCAGCTACTACGTGTTCCGATGTATCCTTTTCAGGGTTTTATGAGTTTAACGGCTTTATGAGATTTTTTTCGGGCGGTTTTTTGAAAAAAAACCGCCCGAAATCACCGATATTCAACTACTATCGTCTTGTGTCTGAATCAAATTAGGGATAGACAAAAATTTATCAAAAAAAATGAGAGGTAAAACTAATGTCCCCTCCCCTGTCCTACTCCTGCAATAAGTATTGCCCACTTATTACAGGACGGGATATATTTTTTGTAATTACGGCTTAAATCTTCTTTCGTAATCGGGCTACCGGAATGTTTAGCAAATCCCTGTATTTGGCGATAGTTCTGCGTGCAATGTTGTATCCTTTGTCATTAAGGATCTTCATGAGATTGTCATCCGTAAGAGGTTTTCTGGGGTCTTCATTATCAACAACTTCCTGCAATATAGTTTTAATTTCCCGAGTGGAAACTTCATCTCCTTCAGAATTAATAAGGCTTTCGGAAAATAGATTTTTGATAAGAAAAGTTCCGTAGGGAGTATTTACGTATTTACTGTTGGCTACTCGTGAAATTGTGGAAATATCTAACCCTGTGACCTGAGCGACATCTTTGAGAATCATAGGTTTGATCCGTTCTTCATCTCCGGTTAATAAATACTCCTTTTGATAATCCATAATGGATTTCATGGTTATATAAAGCGTTTGCTGACGTTGTTTCACGGCATCAATGAACCATTTGGCAGAATCCAGTTTTTGTTTAACAAACATCACGGCATCTTTTTGTTCTCTGGATTTATGTTCCGTATTCTTATATGTATCCAGCATTTCGGAATATTCCCGTGAAATTTTCAATTCCGGAGCGTTTCGTCCGTTTAATGTCAATTCCAGTTTGCCATTTACAATCCGAATAGTGAAATCGGGAATGATCTGTTCCGTATTTTTTGAATTATTGGTAAACGCTTTTCCCGGCTTAGGGTTCAATCGTTCTATTTCATTGATGGCTTTTTTTAGCTCTTCTTCCGAGATGGAAAACCTTTGTTGTATTTTGTTGTAATGCTTTTTAGTAAAGGCATCAAACATTTCATCAATGATCTTATATGCTAACTCGGCAGGTTCTGCGTAATTTCTGGCTTTAAGCTGTAGTAGAAGACATTCCTGTAAGTCTCTGGCACCTACACCAATAGGTTCTAATTTTTGTATATAGTTCACCAACAGGATTTCTACGGTTTTTTCATTCGTATAAATTCCCTGTGTAAAAGCCAAATCATCTACTATGGAAGAAATTTCTCTGCGCAGATACCCGTCATCGTCCAAATTTCCCAGAATAAAATCTGCTATTTCTTCTTCTTCTTCAGTAAGTCGAAACGTGTGGAGCTGAAAACTCAGATGTTCCTGAAAGGATTCATATTGGGCAAACGGCAATTTTTTTTCTTCGTCATCTTCGCTGTAATTGTTTAATTGTGTCCGATAATTGGGAATTTCATCATCGCTTAAATATTCATCAATATTTATATCTGAAGCATCAATAATTTCGTTATCGCCGGAGTCTTCATAATTACCATCGGAGTCATACGAATCAACAGAGTCATAGTATTCATCATGTGAATTATCTTCTAAAGCAGGATTTTCTTCAATTTCCTGTTTTACAACTTCTTCAAAGGCAAGAGTAGGAAGTTGTACCAATTTCATTAACTGAATTTGCTGAGGAGATAATTTTAATAGTTGCTTTAGTTTTAAATCCTGTTTTAACATAGAGTTCGTTTAATAAAATAAATAATATCAGGATTCAAATTTACATTATTAAATTATAAGATACAAATAAGGCACAATTTTTGTGATTGACTAGAGCCATTTTTTATCGGAACTATATTAACGAATATTAAACGATAAGACTATTTTATCCCGGACATGATAACCCTGATGATGAACTTTATTATTTTCATATGAAATATGAAAGAGTGGTTAATGGAATAAGGATAATAATACAAACTAACGAAATAATACTATGGAGATTAAAATGAATAAGCAGATTTTGACAATAGGAATATTATTTTTTTTTCACGGGTTTATGTTTTGTCAAAGTAAATTGGTAAGCGAACTAAAAACAGCTGCATTATATTGTTGTATAATTAATAATTATAAAGCCGTAGACAGTACATTTGATTCCAAAGATGTTACAATATCCGCCGTTATTCAAATGAATCCGATTTCAATAGAAACAATAGAAAGTCTGGCAAAATATGTAAAAGATAAAACAACGGACTTTCATAAAGGTTATGATGTCTATCCCGAGAAAGGTACTTCTAACCCTAATTTGATAATTTATAATTGTACAAAATTTTACAAATCGAAAGAATTAAGACAATATATTAAGAATTTGATTGGGCTGAATAGAATATCTTATTATTCATGGGAATAAAATCTTACGATAAATATCATTCTTTTAGGTAGTATCACATAAACTGTGTAAGTTAAAAAATTATTCAGAATAACTTTTTAAGTAAATTTAAACAAAACATAGTTATGAACGACAAAGAAGAATTACTAAACAACAAGGAATTTTATAAATCCTTTAAGAACGGAGAAGAATTAACCACTTTCTTCAAAGAAATGCACAAACGTGCAGTAGAATACATGCTGGAAGCCGAACTAGATTCTCATTTGGATAATGAGAAGCATGAAAAGACCAAAGAAGGGAATTACCGTAACGGACACGGGACAAAGAAAATAAAATCCTCATTTGGAGAATCCGAAATTAAAGTTCCCAGAGACCGTGAAGGCAGTTTTGAACCGGCTCTTGTTCCCAAGAGGGAAAATATTATCATCTCGTTTTACGCTAAAGGGATGAGTGTAAGTGATATTGAAGAGCAAATCAGAGAGATGTATGATTTTGAAGTATCTACCTCAACGATTTCCAGAATTACAGGAGCAGTAGTAAGCGAGATGGTAACCTGGCAGAATCGTCCGCTGGAGGATCTTTATCTTATCGTTTGGATGGACGGAATTGTATTTAAAAAAGTCATTAATAAAACCATTTATTTAGCCGTAGGATTAAACCGTGACGGCAAGAAAGAAGTTCTAGGAATGTGGCTTGGAAAAAGCGAAAGTTCCAGTTTTTGGATGAGCGTTTTGACGGATTTGAAAGCTCGTGGTGTAGAAGATATTTTAATCACCGCGACAGATAATTTGAATGGATTTACCCAAACCATCCGCTCTGTTTTCCCGGAATCGCAAACCCAGATCTGCGTGATTCATCAGATCAGAAATGCTTGTAAATACGTGGTTTGGAAGGATCGAAAAGAGTTTACAGCCGACATGAAGCATATTTATACCGCTCCAACAAAACAGGCTGCAGAAGCCGCCCTGAATGATTTTGCACAAAAATGGGAAGCCAAATATTCCTACGCCATCAAATCCTGGAGGGATAATTGGAATGAGTTGACCGTATTTTTTGATTTCCCGTTGGAAATCCGAAAAATCATTTACACAACCAATCTGATCGAAAATCTGAACGGAAAAATTAGAAAATATACCAAAAATAAACTGTCTTTCCCAACGGATGATGCCGTTTTAAAATCGGTGTTTCTTGCTTTAAAAGAAGCTACTAAAAAATGGTCGATGCCTATCCAAAACTGGGGTATTGTTTTGAATCAATTTATGCTTATCTTTGAGGATAGACTCAGATTATAAATCCATATACCCTAACTTTTTAACTTACACACTTCATGGGATAGTGTCAAAATCCCTCTCAAATTACTATCCTATTCCAAGAAATCATGGCTTAGAAAAACCACCGCATAACAGGTAATTTAAAATGCTCAACTGTCAGAGAAAGTCTAAACTTTTACAGTTAATAGTATTTTGCTTCAATTATTGATAGGGAATTTATGTAGTTTTCACGTTCGATAAGTTTAATTGAGCTTATCCGGTTATGTTTAACCCTGTTGGTTTCCAATACATCTCTATCCCATTTAAGCCGTATGTATTCTCTATCGTTAATGATCCTATAGCATTTGGTTTTCAATACTACATCTTTGAGGTCATTATAGGTATAATCACACCTCATATCTTTATTTTCCAAACGTCCAATGATTATATCATCTTCATCATAAAAATATTCCGTAACCATTTCTTCTTTTCCCTGAGTATCTTTATAATATTCTTTTTTTATGTTTCCTTTCGAATCGTAATCATAATAGACCGTACTGTTATAATTGTTATTCAGAAAAATTTCTTTTTTGATGATGCTTTCATCTTTATCATAGAAATAATAAACTTCTTCTGTGTTTCCTGTTTTGTAATCTACTTTTACGGATTTAGAAGGTAAACCATCCTCACTATAATAAAAATAAGTATCTTTCGAATGAGTGGTCTGCTCTGTCAGAATATCTTTATTAAAGTAGTTTATATAGTTGTAATTATTGATCATGCAATCTTGCTGGGAAACAGCTATTCCTTTTCTGTTATACTCAGTGTACTGGCATTTACTACCTTTTACGGTATCTTGTTTTATGTATTTCACACTTTTAAGAGTGTTTTTATCATACAAGGTGGAGCTGGTTGTTTCCAAAGGAAAAATATGGCTGTATGATTTTTTATTTAGATCTTTATATTGGGTGCCCCCCTCATAGAGATTGATCATGGCTATATTATCCTTTTCCAAATCATTAAGCTCTATCAGTTTATTATCCACTATGGGTTCATACCAATCCTGACTAAAGAAATAATTTGCATCGTTTTTATCCTGAAAACGGTATCCGTATCGGGCATAAATTTCCTTTTTCATCAAATTTAGTTCTTTCGGGTTTTTACCTTTAAGATCTTTTATTCCTAAACGGGTGAAAGAAGATTGCGGATATTTTCCCGGAATTTCTTCAGGTATGATTTTATTATCGTCATCATTGATCCTGCAATTAATAGTACCATTTTTATCTCTCTTAGAACAAATCATTAATTTTATTGAGGATGTTTCTTTTCCATACATTGTTTTCTTATCTTTCAAATAAACAAAAGAAGCTTTAATCTGATCGGAAATAAATTTCCCGTCTTCTATTTTTATATTGGTTAATTTCTCTACTTTACGATGTAAATCTCCTCCTTTCTTACTGTTAAAATCAAGAGTCACAAACTCACTTATTCCCTGAGCATACGTTTTTCCTTCCAGATTCAGTATTTTGATAAAATAGTCCCGGAGATCATTTTTAAAATGAAAAACAGCACTTACTTTCTTTACGCTGTCTCCCACCTGTTCATCTATCAAAGAAGGATCTATCCTAATTCCGCCTTTAGAATATACTTTTTTACCTTTATCCTGAGCAATAGCCATCACTGATAAAAAAATCAATAAAACAGAAAATACTTTTCTCATAAAAAAACTAGATTTCTCTGCAAAAATACAACAAACTCCATAATGAAAAAATACCACAAGTACCCTGAACACCTCTTATGTTTTCATGTATTAATAACAAAATATATCCTGTTTTTGTGTATTTAATGAAAAATATACGGCTGGTTTAGAGAATAATAATAAAAACCAAAATACAATACTGTTGTTTAGGATTTATAAATTTACAGATATATAAAATTGTGAAAACGATTTTTCCCGAAATGATCTCAATGGGTGAGGGTTTACTTAAAAAGCACCTATCCGGTAAGCATAAAAACTTTACTTTTGCACTTCACATCAAATCATAGTTACGATGATTAATTTAAAACATGCTGTCATTTCAAAGTTGACATTGCAATTTGCCGGAAATAAAGTGCGGGAAGAAAAAAATATTTATGCGGGAGATTTATTTCATCTTACTGAAAAAGAAGAAGAAGAAATGCAGCCTTTTCTTATGTCTGCCTTTAAAAATCAATCGGAATTTTATCAATTCACCCATTATACGCAGGATGTAAATTTTAATGTTTTGTATTCTTTATGTAAGGAAGTTTTTGAAGAATCAATAGATTTTGTAGAATTCTCCGATAAGGTACTGGATCATCTGTTTGAAAGATCCAATCATCCTCAAATAAAAAAAGGAGAGATCTTCGTTGCATTCTTTAATGAAATTGATGTCGGACAGGAATCCAAAGTTTCGGGAATCGGAATTTTCAAGCTGGAAAACAAAAACAAATTTCTTCGTTTCAGACATACTGATATTGTAGAATGTGCCATACAAAAAGGATACCGGTTAGATTCTTCCATTGATAAAAGCTGTCTGATACTTAATGTGCAAAAGGAAAACGGATACCGGATTCTGGTACACGACGATGCCCATGTGGAATCGGAATATTGGAAAAAATCCTTTCTGGAGGTAGATTACATCAAAGATGATTCGTACCAGACTAAAAACTATATCCATTTACTCTCCGACTTTTCACAACAAATTATATTTGAAGAGAAAGGAAAAAAAGCGCAGACGGAATTTATAAGTAATTGTTTACAGGTTTTCAATGCAAATGAAACCATTACAGAAGAAGTATTGGAAAAAGAATTATTGGAAGAGTATAATGTGGTTGAAGAATTTAAAAACTATAAAAAAGAATATGCCGAAGTTTCAGGTATTCAGTTTTCAGAAATTTTTGATGTTTCCATTCCCGTATTAACCCGGGAAAAGAGGAAAATTAAAACAGAAATCAAGCTGGATACGCACATTCAGATCAAACTGGACATTAACAAACCGGAAGCTTCGGAGGATTTTCTGGAACAAGGATATGATGAAGACAAAAAAATGTTTTATTATAAAATTTATTATAATTCCGAATTATAATAAATTATATTAATTTATTTTCTACCTTTACTCATTGATTTATTTCAATTAGTATAATGCCCATTGTCGATTTTATCATACCTGATTATTTCACAAGAATCGTTACCTGGAAAGTAAGTGAGACGAACGATGAATTGTTGCGTATATTAAAATTAAACAAAAAAAGACAGGAAAGATACGATTCTTTAACTCCAAAAAGAAAACGGGAATATCTCGGACTTCGAGCCTGTCTGATGGCTTTGGGGCTGGACGATACCGTACAGTATACACCGGAAGGCAAACCCTTTGTTGAAGGAACTTACAATATTTCCGTATCTCATTCTCACGGCATGGTCTGTGTCGGAGCTTCTTCTTTTAATATAGGAGTAGACATAGAACTGGAAAGAGATGAAAAGATCAACAACATTAAATATAAGTTTATTCGGGAAGATGAATTCAAATTCATCCCTGAAGATCAGGAAAAAGACTATTACCATATTATTTGGGGGCTGAAAGAAGCTTTATACAAAATCCATCAGGGAAACTTATGGTCTTTTTTAAATCATTATCGAGTAGAACCTTTTTCACTAAAAAGCGACAAACCCATCATATGCTGGATTATTGACGAAGAATCCAGTGTGAAATACTATGCCCATTACAAAAAGATTAACAATTGTTACATGGCTTATGTTTTAAACTACGAATGAACCGGTACTGAAAAAATAAAATTCTGTTTTTATAAATAAGAATCTCTATTTTTGTCAACAAATTTACGATAAGAACCGATAACTGTTTTTCCTTGAAAAAAGCCTTAATCATACAGAATAAATTTATTGGAGATGTACTCGTTGCCAGTGTCATAGCGAAAAATATGAAAAAAATATTTCCCGATACGGAAATTCATTTTTTCTGTTACGACAAAGCCGTCGGCATTCTGGAAAATAATCCCTACGTGGATAAAATAATAAGTTTTAATGATACGAAATTAAAAAAGCTATCTGTCTTATGGAAATACGTCCAGATCATCCGAAACGAAAGATACGATGTGATCATAGACCCGTATGCTAAACTGCAAAGCAGAATCATTATTCTTTTTTCCCGGGCCAAACAAAGAATCAGTTATGATAAGCCCTTTTTTAAACACTTTTATACGGACGTATACCTTGAAAAAAAAGAACCCGGAATTATACACTGCACTTCCATAGAAAACCGATGTTTGCTTCTCTCTCCTTTTATCAGGGATTTTAAAAACATTGATTTCCAAACAGAAATTTTCTTAACCGAAGAAGAAATAAGCAAAGCCCGAAAGCTTATGACAGATTCCGGAGTCGATTTCTCCAAACCTGTTTTCATTTTGGGAGTATTGGGCAGCAGCAGGGATAAATCCTGGCCTCTTTCCTATATGACAGAACTGGTTAATACCCTGCTGGATAAATACGACTGTAACCTCTTATTCAATTATATTCCCAATCAACAAAAGGAAGTAGATATTATCCTGAAAAATGTTCCAAAAAAAAATAAAATATTTGTTTCCATACTGGGCAATAACGTAAGAGAATTTGCCGCCATACTGAAAAACTCAGATGCCTTAATTGCTAATGAAGGCGGCGCTGTTAATATTGCAAAAGCGCTTCTAAAACCTACCTATTCCATTTTTTCTCCGCATAAATTCAGGCGAAACTGGGGTTGCTATGAAAATTTGTTAATTCACAAAAGTTTTCATCTTACGGATATTTCTCCGGAAATCTATAAAGAACATTCTGTGAAAGAGATCCTGAAAAATCCTAAGCCTTTTTACGATTTAATGCATCCGGATAAGGTAATTCCTGAAATAGAAAATTTCATACAGACCATTCTGAAAATTCCTGAAAGAACATAGCTTCCTTCCAATGACCAACTTCAAATACATCGTGTTACAGAACCGATAAGAAAGTACGCTTTCCCGATCTTATAAAGAATACGCGTTTGAAATTGCTTTGTCGTATTCGGAAATAAGTTGTTTAAAAACATCTTTTACGGATAAAATTTCATCTATTAACGCGGAAGATTGTCCTACTTCCAACTCTCCTTCCTCAATATCTCCTTCGAACATTCCCTTTTTTGCTCTGCCACGTCCGAGCAATTGTTCCAATTGTTCCTTAGATGCCTTATTCCCATAGGCTTTCACAACATCGTAATAAAATTTATTTTTAATCAACCGCACGGGAATAAGCTCTTTTAACGTTAATTGAGTATCTCCTTCCTTCGTTTTAATAATTTCCTGTTTGAATTTTTCATGAGACGAAGCTTCAATCGTAGCAGCAAACCGTGATCCGATTTGTACTCCTTCGGCTCCTAACACCTGCGCTGCCAGTATTTGAGCTCCCGTAGCTATTCCACCTGCTGCTATAAGAGGAACAGACACATGTTTTTTAATATTGGGAATCAGGCAAAAAGTAGTGGTTTCATCTATGCCATTATGTCCGCCTGCTTCAAAACCTTCTGCTACAATGGCGTCTACACCTGCCTCCTCAGATTTCAATGCAAATTTTAAAGAAGAAACAACATGTACCACCTTGATTTTATGCTTCTGAAAAAAAGAAGTATATATTTTCGGACTTCCGGCGGAAGTAAAAACAATCGGGACTTTTTCTTCTATAATAATTTTAATATGCTCTTCTATATCCGGGTAAAACAAAGGAAGATTAACGCCAAAAGGCTTATGGGTAGCTTTTTTACATTTTAAAATATGATCCTTTAAGGTATCCGGATACATACTTCCCGAACCTAGCAGTCCCAACCCTCCGTTATTGCTTACGGCAGATACAAGTTCCCATCCGCTGTTCCAAATCATACCTCCCTGAATAATAGGGTATTGCACCTGTAATAAATGAGTGATTCTATTCATAGGAATTTAAATTTCAGTAAAAATTTCAATAAACAAAAAACAAAAGTAAAAAAATAAAATTCTTGGCTTGAAGTTTGATGTGACGAAGTTAGAAATAAATCATAATAATAAAAGTAAACCTCATGTATTGGACTTTAGAATTAGCATCCTATCTAAGTGATGCACCTTGGCCAGCAACAAAAGATGAATTAATTGATTATGCCATCAGAACAGGAGCTCCTCTTGAAGTGGTAGAAAACCTTCAGGCAATTGAAGATGAAGGCGAAATATATGAAAGTATAGAAGAAATATGGGTAGACTACCCGACCGATGACGATTTCCTCTGGAACGAAGATGAATATTAATCACAAGCCCTGATTAATCATCTATGTTTACTGTCATATAAACGTTTTTTTACTACATTTGTAGGCTTAAAATTAATTACATATAATGAACATATTAAATTCCATTCTCAAATTATTTATTGGAGATAAACATAAAAAAGATCTTGAACAACTCAATAAATACTTGGAGAAAATAAAAGAAGAGGAAAAAGGAATCGCTGCTCTGTCTGTAGATGAACTTAGACTTAAAACTGTTGAATTTAAAGAAAAAATATCTCAGGCAACTTCAGATATTAAAAATGAAATTGCCAAATTAAAAGATCAAACACACAAAACAGATAACGTAAACGAAAAAGAAAAATTATATTCAGAAATAGATAAACTGGAGAAAGAAGCCTATAAAGCCGAAGAAGAAGTTTTAGAAGAAATACTCCCTCAGGCATATGCCGTGATCAAAGAAACTGCCAGAAGATTTACTGAAAATGAGACGATAACCGTAACTGCAACAGATTTTGATGAAATATTGGCAGTAACCAAGGATTATGTCACCATAGAAGGAGATACGGCCATTTGGAAAAACAATTGGGATGCCGCCGGAAAAGAGGTAAAGTGGGATATGGTGCATTATGACGTGCAATATATCGGAGGAACGGTATTACATCAGGGTAAAATAGCAGAAATGGCTACCGGAGAAGGAAAAACTCTGGTAGGTACTTTACCCATGTATTTAAATGCTCTTTCGGGAAGAGGAGTTCATGTGGTAACCGTGAACGATTATCTGGCAAAACGGGACTCTGCCTGGATGGGACCTATTTTTGAATTTCACGGACTGAAAGTAGATTGTATAGATAATCACCAACCCAATTCCAGATCCAGAAGGCAGGCATATCTGGCGGATATCACCTATGGAACCAATAACGAATTCGGTTTTGATTATCTTCGTGATAATATGGCAAGCTCTCCTTCCGATTTGGTTCAAAGAGAGTTGAACTATGCAATAGTGGACGAGGTCGATTCCGTATTAGTAGACGACGCCCGTACTCCATTGATTATTTCCGGTCCCGTACCTCAGGGAGACAAACAGGAATATCAGGAATTAAAACCCGTAGTGGAAACTATTTTTACTGCACAAAAAAATGAAGTTTCCAAAATTTTTCAGGAAGCAAAACAATTGATAGCTTCCGGAGACAAAAAAGAAGGAGGGCATAAACTTTATCAGGTTTACAGAGGTCTGCCCAAATACAAACCCTTGATTAAATTCCTGTCCGAAGAAGGAAATAAAACCATTTTGCTAAAAGCAGAAGCTTATTTTATTTCCGATAATAACCGGATGATGCCTGAAGCTGATAAAGATCTATACTTTTCCATTGATGAAAAAAACAATCAGGTAGAACTAACAGACAAAGGAATAGAATTTTTGTCCAAAGGAAACGAAGACCCTAATTTTTTCGTATTGGAAGACTTGGGAACCGTATTCGCAGAAATAGAAAACAAAAACTTTCCTAAAGAAAAAGAACACAAGGAAAAAGAAGAATTTTTACGCTATTTTGCCATTAAATCGGAACGAATTCACTCTTTGAATCAACTATTAAAGGCCTATACTCTATTTGAAAAAGATATAGAATACGTAGTGATTGAAGGACAGGTGAAAATAGTAGACGAACAAACCGGGCGTATCATGGAAGGCCGTCGTTATTCCGACGGATTGCATCAGGCTTTGGAAGCAAAAGAAAGCGTAAAAGTCGAGGCTGCTACTCAGACCTTTGCCACCATTACTCTGCAAAACTATTTCAGGATGTATAACAAACTGGCAGGGATGACAGGTACAGCAGAAACCGAAGCAGGAGAATTCTGGGAAATATATAAACTGGATGTTGTAGTAATACCAACCAATAAACCGGTCATCAGAGAAGATCATCAGGATCTGGTTTATAAAACAAACCGGGAAAAATTCAATGCCGTTTTAAACGAAGTGGTACGATTGTCTCAGGAAGATAAAAGACCCGTATTGGTAGGTACCACCTCAGTGGAAATTTCGGAATTATTAAGCAAAGCATTGCGATTAAGAAAAATTCCGCACAATGTCCTGAATGCGAAATTACATAAAAAAGAAGCGGAAATTGTAGCGGAAGCAGGTAATCCGGGAGTAGTCACCATAGCTACCAACATGGCAGGACGTGGTACGGATATTAAATTGACCCATGAAGTAAAAGAAGCCGGAGGATTAGCCATTATCGGTACGGAAAGACATGATTCCAGACGGGTAGACCGGCAGTTGAGAGGACGCTCCGGACGTCAGGGAGACCCGGGTACTTCCCAATTCTATGTTTCTCTGGAAGATAACCTGATGCGTTTGTTCGGTTCTGACAGAATAGCCAAAATGATGGATCGACTGGGACATAAGGAAGGGGATGTAATTCAACATTCCATGATCACTAACTCCATTGAAAGGGCACAGAAAAAAGTAGAAGAAAACAATTTCGGTATCCGTAAAAGATTGTTGGAATACGATGATGTTATGAACAAACAAAGAGAGGTGATCTATAAAAGACGGAAAAATGCCCTCTTTGGCGAAAAGTTGAGTATAGATATAGCCAACATGATCTATGACACTGCCGTTTTGATTGTTAGGGATAATAAACTGGATAGAAATTATAAAAATTTCGAATTTGAACTGGCTACTATCTTTGCAATGGATACTCCGGTAGAAGAATCCGAATTTCACCGATTGTCTGAAAATGAATTAACAGATATAGTATTTGAACAGGCGGAAAACTCTTACAAGGAAAAATTGGAAAACACGGCGAAACAGTTATATCCTATTATTTCCAATGTATTTTTAGCTCAGGGGAATATCTATAAAAATATTTCCGTTCCTTTCACTGACGGAACCAAGACCCTGAATGTCACCACCAATCTGGAAGAAGCCTATAATTCGGAAGGAAAAGCTTTGTTACAGGACTTTGAAAAAGGTATTACTCTGGCTTTGATTGATGAAAACTGGAAAGAACATTTAAGGGAAATGGACGAACTGAGAAAATCAGTTCAGTCAGCAGTATATGAGCAAAAAGATCCGTTGGTAATATACAAACAGGAATCTTTCGCACTATTTAGCAGCATGCTGGACAAGACCAATAAAGAAATAATTTCCTTTTTGTTTAAAGGCGGGTTGCCCGTAGAACCGGAAAAATCTAAAATAGAGCAAGCCAAAGAAGTAAAACAAAAAACAATAGAAAGCAGAGAGTTTGACGAAAACAAAAGGAAACAACAAGAACAGGAAAAACCGGTTTCAGTACCTATCAGAGTAAATAAGATCGGAAGGAATGAAGTAGTGAGCATCCGTAATATGAGAACCGGAGAAACCAAAGAATTAAAATTCAAGCAAGCCCAAAGCCTGATAGAGGAAGGAGGTTGGATTTTAATAGACAACGATTAGAATAAAAGACAAATCGTACTTTTAAAAAATATCAAAACCGGATAAATATTTGTCCGGTTTTTTTATGATTTTTATGAGATATGAAATATATTTCAAGTTAGGTCTATAGTATAAATATACAAAAAAAATTCCTTTTCTGCAATTTTTTTTACTTCTGACTTGTTCCTTTTAGTTCGGTGAGAATAATTTTGTGATGGGGTTTTTGCCATTCCGAAAATTTCATCTACCTTTGTGTTTAGTTGTTTTGAAAACAAAACAATGACGGCAACGGAAAACACAGTTCATTATCCTATACAGGACGCCTTACAGGCGGAATTGCAGCCTCAGCAAAAAGCTCGCCGGCTTTAAAAAAAGTATTAATTACTAAAACAGAAAAACATTATGGAATCACCGTTTATAGAAATTGTTGAGTGCATAAGCAGCGACCCGAACCTCCTCATGTGGAAATTTCTCGATAACGGCTGCGAAATACAAAACGGCGCAAAACTGACCGTCAGAGAGAGCCAGCAAGCCCTACTGATCTGCGAAGGCGTAATTGCCGACGTGTTTCAGAGCGGTTTGCATACGCTGAAAACGGAAAATATCCCGATATTCAGCAAACTGAAAGGCTGGAAATACGGTTTTGCAAGTCCATATAAAGCCGACATCTATTTTTTCAACACCTATCAATTCATCAATAACAAATGGGGAACTCCTGCGCCTATACTGATACGAGATTTGGAATTTGGCAATATCCGTGTAAGAGCATTCGGCAGTTTTAACATCCGCATATCCGATCCCGCACTCTTTTTCAAACAATACGCCGGAACCTACAAACAACTTACCATATTTGAACTGCAAGCCCAGCTTAGAGATTTTATCGCCCCGAAATTCGGCGAGATTATAAGCACACAAAAAATACCCGTAATGGAGATAGCGGGTAATATCACGGAACTTAGCAAAAAGGTAGAACCTCTCATAGCGCCCTATTTTGAACAGTTGGGATTGGCGCTCACGCAGTTTGTCATTACCTCCGTTACACTGCCAGATGAAGTGCTGAACCATATTGATTCGTTGACAAATATGAACATGACGGGCGACATAAAACGTTACGGAGAATTTCAAAAAGCAAAAGCGATCGGCGAGAAAGGAAACGTACTGAACGATGCCATTGCGCAGGCTGCCGCGCTCAATCTGATAACAGGTCAAATGCAGGAAAACCATAAAGACGACAAGGATATAAGCGCAAAACTGAGAAAATTAAAAGAGTTGTTTGAAAACGACCTGATAGATGAGAACGAATATAAGACTAAAAAAGCCGAACTCCTGAAAAACTTAAACGATTGAAAAATGGCAGATAAAAGCATTAATTTCCTGCAAAACATGACGGATCTTTCATTAAAGCAGAAAAATTACGCCGAAACAAAAGAAGCGGCGGAAGCCAAAACAGAAACAAAACTTTGTCCGAATTGTGGTGCGCCGCGTGCCAAGCAGGACGGATTGACACACTGCGCATATTGCGGACACAAGTTCATTGATACGACTTTAACGGATGGTATATACATTAAGAAAGAGGACAATTCCAAAAATGAATAAAGATCTACGCGCACAAATAGAAGAAAGACAGACGCGCTGGCTTGTGTTTTTAGACAAGTTAAATAAAAGAGCCGAAGAGCTGTATAACGCAGCGCTTCCCGAATTAAACGCCCTCAAAAAAAACGACGACGATCCGAATAAATCAACCTATAACAAAATACTATCCGGAATTTGCGGACAGCTTGATCTTATCCGTTCGAAAGCATACCATGCACACGATCAAGAGATCTTGGATTTTTACTATTGTTTGAGACGAAGCGAAATTACGTCATCGCACCCGCTTTCACGTTCTCTTGATAACTTTAGAGAGATCTGCTATGAAAGTTTTAACGAGTTTGAACAATCGCTGTATGAGATGAGAGATAGATTAAGAGAGGAGAAAAGAGAAGAGATAGAGGAGGAATACGCTAAAATTATAGACTCTTTCAATGTCGCCAAAGATAAATTCCGCTGCTCACAATGCGGACATTTGCTTCCCGTAGAGCGCATTTTCTTTATCAGCGTTCATATACCATGCCCTGCATGCAATACGCAAAATACGTTAGAACCCGGACGTCAGGCGCGAAACTTACAATTTATTGCAAAAAAACTTGCCGAAAAACGCTGTGAACATCTGCTTGCCGCATATAGAAACGAGAAGCAGAACGAGCGCGATTTGTATCATAAAGCACACGCTATCAAACTTGACTCCATTCACAAAAGTGACAAGGACAAAGCAATAGCCAAAAAGCAGATGGAGGACATCAACCTTGAAAGAGAGCGTTCCATAAAAAACGCTCCGCATCTTTACGCCGCATATCTGCGTGCGGTTTGCGACGAAATGAACGACATATTGCCCGAGTTTAAAGCTCATCATGAAAAAATATATTTTGAACAAATAAATCAAACAGAAAAGAAAGATGGAAAATAATTTAGAGCCGATACACGGCATTTCACTTGAAGATTACGCTCAAATAGTGATAAAACTTACAAGCGGAGCGAGTGAAGAGGACATATGCAAGGCGATGGGCATAGACTCTGCCATATGGGATGAGGTAAATACGCTTTGGGGGCAAAGAATGGCGGAAGATTCAACCTATCAGCTGATGATACTCTACGGACAGTATTTTGCCGCTGGTGTTACAAATCCGAAGCTTCTCAACCTTGAAACAAACATTTCTGCTGAAGGTAAAAGCAATCTGGAACGCATAAAAACCGACCGTTATTTTTACGAAGAGTTGTGCGGAGCGAGAAATGCGGCTTACACTTACGGCTTGGACGGCGCACAGTGGATTCTGGAAAATTTCGGCATAAGCCTTGGAGATTTTCAATCGGTTGCGATGCAGTATATGCCCAAAGACGCCAGCAGCGAAGAACTCATGGAGAAAAAAGAATTTCTCGAATATCAACAGGAAAAACAAAAAGAATATGAAGCGAAATTTGCCGCAGAACGCGGAGGCAACGTCGCTGATGATATAGAGTTTTAGTGGCGTATAATAAGAGCCTATTTAAAATTTATTCAAATATTTATTTTTAGGTTCTAATTATATTTTGCATTCTTTTTAAGTTCTTTTGAGCGTCTTTTTCACTTTTTCTTTTTGATTTAGCCCGCTAAATCTTCAAATAAAAAGCAAAAAATCCATCTCAAAAACAGCAATAAAATATAATCGCAATAAAATTTAAACAGGCTCTTAATATAGTAAATTTGATTTTTCCGTATTTTTAAAACAGGTTGGTTCTGATAATATTCTGAGAACGTTCAGGGCCTACGGATATTAAGTAAACTTCAATTCCCAAATAAACTTCAATGAAGTGTAAATAATCCTGGGCTGTTTTAGGCAGCTCATCAAAAGATTTAATTTGGGAAATGTCCTCTTTCCAACCTTCCAGCTCTTTATATACAGCCTTATAATCCGACAATTCGTCTATAATTGCAGGGAAAGCGTCTATTTGTTTTCCATTGGGAGTTTCATAGGCTGTGCACACTTTTATCTTGTCAAAACCGCTTAATACATCCAGTTTGGTTATCACCAGATGAGTAATGCCGTTGATCATGCAGGAATAGCGAAGCGCCACTAAGTCCAGCCATCCGCAACGGCGTTCGCGTCCGGTTGATGCACCGTATTCATGTCCTGTTTTTCGAATGTGTTCTCCTATTTCATCTTCCAGTTCTGTGGGGAAAGGTCCGTTTCCTACTCTTGTGCAGTATGCTTTGGAAACGCCTATCAGATTCTGAAGACTGGTTGGCGGAACTCCTGCTCCGACTGTAACTCCTCCTGTAGTGGGAGAAGAGGAAGTTACATAAGGATATGTTCCAAAATCTATATCTAACATCAGGGCTTGTGCTCCTTCAAACAAGACATTATTATCCTGTTGAATTGCATAATTCAATTCAAATTCACTGTCTATAATGCGATTTTCCAGCATTTTCCCAAATTCCAGATATTTTTCAAAAATATCTTCGCATTTTATAGGTTCTTTATTAAATAGTTTTTCAAATAAAGCATTTTTCACTAAAAGATTTTCTTCTATTTTAGCTTTTAATATTTTGGGATTTAATAGATCAATTGCACGAATTCCTACCCGGGCAACTTTGTCTTCATAACAAGGACCTATTCCTCTTTTGGTTGTTCCTATCTTTCCTTTTCCGGCGAATTCTTCCCGATAGGTATCCAGCAAGATATGATAAGGCATAATGATATGAGCACGGCTGCTGATAAAGACATGGTCTGTAGACAAGCCTCTTTTCTCAATTTCTTCTATTTCGTTAAAAAATGCTTCCGGATTTACCACCACTCCATTTCCTATGATGCACTTTCCTTTGCATTGAAGTACCCCTGAAGGAAGAAGATGCAATACAAACTTATCTTCTCCTACATAGACAGTATGTCCTGCATTATTTCCCCCCTGATATCTGACTACATAATCTGATTTTTCTGCTAAAACATCCGTTATTTTTCCTTTTCCTTCGTCGCCCCATTGCAGGCCAACGACAACATATGTTGACATATTTTGTTTACTTTTAGTTGTTTATCTATATTTTGAGGAAAGAAACTAAGAGCAGGTTCTTTCTTTACAAAAATAAAAGAATAATGTGAAGAATCTCTTTTTTCTGATAAAAGTCAAGTATTTTTTTATTAACAATAAAGTTTCTTTTTTGTTAAAAACTTTTTGCTTTCTATTTCACAGGTATTCCTTTTTCTGATATAAGTAAGTATTACCTTCCGGTAAGAAATAAAGGTAACTATGCAGGGTTACACAAATTGATTTTTTATTGATTTTTAGTATATTATTACACTAAATATTTGTATTAGTGTAATAATGTACTTATATTTGTGGTGTTAAATCTTAAAGCAATGATAAACAAGGATTTTAATTCAGTTGTAGAACTTATAAAAACATTTCCGGACGAACAGTCATGTATTGATCATCTGGAAGATATACGTTGGGCTAATGGAATTATAAGTCCTTTTGATTCAGTGTCTAAGGTTTATAAATGTAAAGATAACAAATACAAATGCAAAAATACAGGTAAATATTTCAATGTGAAAACCAATACTCTGTTTGATAACACCAAAGTAGCTTTGCAGAAATGGTTTTTAGCTATATGGCTGGTTACCTCTCATAAAAAAGAAATTTCATCGTTACAATTATCTAAAGATATTGATGTTACCCAAAAAACCGCTTGGTTTATGCTGCAAAGAATAAGAGCCTGCTTTGGTATTTCTGATGATGACAACCCATTTAGACAACGAGGTTGAAATAGGGGAAACTTTAACTCCCGAAATTATAAAAACAGTTAAAAATACGGCATTCGTTTATGCAGATGAATGGTTAGGGCATAAAGGGCTAAAACGAATTTATAATCATATATTTGTGAAACATAATTTAGGAGAATATGCAAACGGAAAAGTATCTACAAATACCCTGGAAAGATATTCAAAAGTATATAGATGAATTTGTTTTCAGATACAATACAGGAAATAATAATGAAGCTGCAGGATTTAATGTTTTGCTTCAAAACATAGAAAATAGAATATTTATAAAACCTTAATAAATGAATAACGAATTTGAAAATGAGTCACATTTTTTGTTTTATCAGGGTAATGATGGTAAAATAAAAATTCAGGTAATACTTGGAGACGAAACAGTATGGGTAACACAAAATGCTATGGCAGAAATATTTGGAATTGATAAATCAGGTATTTCCAGACATTTAAAAAACATATTTGAAGAAGGTGAATTACAAAGAGATTCAGTTGTTGCAAAAAATGCAACAACTGGATCAGATGGAAAAACATATGAAGTGGAATTTTATAATTTAGATGCAATAATATCAGTTGGTTATAGAGTTAGTTCTTACAAAGCAACGCGATTTAGAATATGGGCGACTAGTGTATTAAAAGAATACATGATTAAAGGTTTTGCGCTGGATGATGAAAGATTAAAACAGAGTGATCAACTTTTTGGTAAAGACTACTTCAAAGAATTACTTGAAAGGATCAGGGAAATTCGGGCGAGTGAAAGACTGTTCTATCAAAAAGTTACGGATATTTATGCTACCTCAATAGATTATGATCCACATTCTCCGATTACACAAGAATTTTATGCAACAGTTCAAAATAAATTACATTGGGCAATACATCATCACACAGCAGCTGAACTGATAAGAAACCGAGCGGACAGCGGTAAACCTAATATGGGTCTGACATCATGGAAAAATGAAAAAAAAGGAGGTAAAATTCTTAAAACAGATGTTTCTATTGCTAAGAACTATTTAAGTAAAGAGGAGTTGAGCGAGTTAAATACAGTAGTAACCATGTATTTGGATTTTGCTGAAAATATGGCCAGAAGACAAAAAGAAATGAAAATGGTTGATTGGGTTTCAAGACTGGATGCTTTTTTAGATTTTAATGAATATGATGTTTTGGAAGATGCGGGCAGAATCTCTGCAAAAGCAGCAAAAACAATCGCAGAAGCAGAATATGCAAAGTTTAGAGTTATACAGGATAGGGAGTATAGATCTGATTTTGATAAAGTTATTGAAAACATAAAAATAACCGGAAAATTACCTTCTGAAAAGTTAAATGTAAAAAGCATTTCAGAAGATGTTCAAAAATCTAAAGAAAAAAAGGAACAAGAAAACCTATCTGATTTTAA
>JAISMV010000097.1 GCA_031276535.1 Flavobacteriaceae bacterium | reverse complement strand
CAACCCAGCGATGATTCGCTCATGTGGACATTCAAACTAAGCAAATCCCTCGGGTTGGAAGATATAGACACAGCGACAAACCGTTTTGTTTATTACCCGAACCCTGTCCGGGATATTCTATATTTCGGCGAAAGTGTGGAAACAGCGGAAGTATACGACCTGAACGGAAGAAAGCTGCTCGACAAAAAAGGAAAGTCTATCAACAGCATAGACCTATCCGCTTTGCCGCAAGGTGTCTATACCCTTAAAGTAACCCAGACAAACAATAAATACCGGTTCAAGGTTATCAAAAAATAACAGAACTGTGTTTTATTATCGGTATATGTAGTTTCCTATATGTAGTTGATACTAAAGCGCCTGCCGGGCAAAGCCCGGCAGGCTTTTTAATTCCAAAAAGATTTCCATTTAAGAGCCTGTTTAAATTTTATTGCTATTTTTGAGATGGATTTTTTGCTTTTTATTTGAAGATTTAGCGGGCTAAATCAAAAAGAAAAAGTGAAAAAGACGCTCAAAAGAGCTTAAAAAGAATGCAAAATACAATTAGAACCTAAAAATAAATATTTGAATAAAATTTAAACAGGCTCTAAATATGCAAATATTTTCTTTGTATCAAAGTTTTGTTTAACTTTAAAACCAAATTACTGTTATGAGTAAGAAAGTATTGTTTTGGATTTTCCTGATTATAGGGATAATTTGGATCATCGGGGCCAGTTATTGGTACATATGGATAGAAAATTTAGATTTGGAAAGAATAAGATGGGAAGAGAATTTCAATAGCGAAGACCCGGATACCCAGGCGTTTTTCAGGGCGGTTTTAGTGGTTGTCATACCTTTGTTGATAACAGCTTTGTTGTTCTATTTCACGGGATTGCTTTTTGGTGATAAAACAAAGAAAGATCTGCATATAATAAAAAAAGAAAATGAGTATTTAAAAAGCGAATTAGCCCAACATGTTGATAAAATAGAAACAATGAAAGTTCTTTATACCGGAGGTAAAATACAAAGAAAAAAAGAACTCACCCCAAAAGAAAAGAAGCAAGTAACGGAAAATTTTGACGATGATCAAAAGAAAACGACAGAAGAAAAACCGGAAAAGAACTTTTCAGACATAAAAAAAGACGATTTAAAAATAATAGAAGGAATAGGAGAAAGAATAGAATTCTTTTTGAATGAAAACGGAATTTATACCTTAGAACAACTATCTCAGGAAACAGTGGAAAACTTAAAAAATATTTTAGAAACATACGGAGGAGCCTCATATAAGATCCATAATCCGGCTACATGGGCGGAGCAGGCAGGTTTAGCAAATAATGGAAAATGGGAGGAACTTAATGCCTTGAAAGAAAAAGTAAGAAAGAGTTAAATACCTCAATAAGGACTACATCTATTCATCAAAATTCAAAAAATACAGAATATCCGGAAACGTATTTTTCAATTATTGAATACGAAAAAATTTTTAAGAAAGATGAACAAATAATAATTTTGCTAAATCAATAAAACTTCTTACATTTGCCGTTCAAAAAATAATTTAAAAAAAATTGATTTATGAATCATTATGAAACTGTTTTCATTTTAACTCCCGTTCTATCTGATTCTCAGGTAGAGGAAGCAGTTAAGTCGTTTGAGAATTTGCTCAAAGAGAACAATGCAACTATTGTAAACCAGGAAAACTGGGGATTAAAAAAGTTAGCTTATCCGATCCAGCTGAAAAGAAACGGATTTTATAACTTACTTGAATTTGAAGCTCCCGGAGATATTGTAAATACTCTGGAGTTGGCATTCAAAAGAGATGAAAGAGTGTTGAGATTCCTGACCGTAAAATTAGACAAATACGGTGTTGAATGGGCTAGAAAAAGAGAAGAAAAAGTTAAATCATTAAAAAAATAAGACATGGCAATAGATGAATTGGCAAAACAGGCAGCAGGAGGAAACGTCGGCGAAGTTAAGTTTTTAAGTCAGTTGGATATTGACACTAAGACAGAAAAAAAATATTGCCGTTTTAAAAAATACGGTATAAAATACGTTGATTATAAAGATCCTGATTTCTTATTGAAATTTGTAAACGAACAAGGTAAAATTCTTCCGAGAAGACTTACCGGTACCTCTTTGAAATTCCAAAGAAAAGTATCTCAAGCAATTAAAAGAGCAAGACATTTGGCTTTGTTGCCATATGTAGGTGATCAATTAAAATCGTAATTCAAAGAAAACAAAGAAATCATGGAAGTAATTCTTAAACAAGACGTAGAAAATTTAGGATTAGAGTTTGACGTGGTAAATGTTAAACCGGGATATGCTCGTAATTATCTGATACCAAAAGGTTTCGCTCTATTAGCAACCCCTAAGAACAAAGCAGTTCTGGAAGCCACTTTAAAAGAAAGAGAAGCAGAAGAAGCCGCTTTAGTAAAAGCAGCCAATGACATAGTTGCTAAATTAAAAGAAATTACCGTATCCATTCCTGCAAAAGTAGGAGTAGGAGATAAGCTGTTCGGTTCCGTAAATAATTCTGATCTAGCAGGAGCATTAGCTAAATCCGGAGTGGAAATTGATAAAAAATACATTAAAATTCCGGGAAATACAATTAAAAGATTAGGCAAATACACAGCCAAAATCCGATTGCATAGAACCGTTGAGTACGATTATTCTTTCGATGTTGTTTCTGACGGAATAACTGAAGGATAGTAAGTACAAAAAATATAACCAAACCAAAACCTCAGGCTGCCCGAATCTTCGGGCAGCCTGAGTTCTTATAAGTATCATATTAAATAATACTCATTTATAGTACGATAGAAATAATATTTATGGAATTAATAATCAGCGTAAATATGTTTTCATAGATTTTGTATGCTTTTTCTGATAATATCTAATATTTGAGTATGGTAGTAAAAAGTTTTCTTTAGATCTTTAGTGTCATAATTTATATTTTCCAATACAATAACACTTGTGTCCGTCTGAGGATAATAAAAATTCATGGATACATACCCGGGAATTAATCCTGTCTGTCCCCATACGATAAAGTTTTTCTTATCATCAACCGTAATTCCATAACCATATTCTGTTATTCCGAATACAGGATGATTACGTATAGCATTTTGATGTTTGGAAACCATCATCTGAAAAGTGGTTTCTTTTAATAATTTTCCATTAAAGAGATTTTGATCCCATAATGCCAAGTCTTCAGCTGTGGAAATAAAAGTTCCGGCTGCAACCGGAAAGTCTATCCAATATTCTTTCGGATATGCATGTAATTTTCCCTCTTCATCCTCTATATAGCCTTTTACCAGATGATCATAATGTAAGTCCGGGTGGAAAGTATGATGCATATTACAACTTTTAAATAATTCTTCGGATAATTTTATAAATGTTTTTCCGGAAGTTTTCTCCACTATTTTTGCTAACAAGCCATATCCGATTTGCGAATATTCATATTGACTTCCTGCTTTGAACTTAGTTGGCTGATCTGGAGCTATAATACCATGTGTATGGGTGAGCAGATGGTGTACGGTTATTGTGTCTGCCCAACTTTGTGTTAATTCAGGTAAATATTTCCGGATAGGAGAAAATAAATCAAGATGCCCTTTGTCATATTCCTGAAGAACGATAACTGCTGTAAATTGTTTGGAAACAGAACCTATAATAAACTGATCATTTTTCTTTAAAGGAATTTTATTTTCTATATCGGAATATCCCTGTATTTTGGAATACACTATTTCATTGTTTTTAGTTATTAGTATTATTCCATTAAAAGGTTTTTTTGTATCATGATTGATTAATGCATCAATATCATGTTTTTGTAATGCGTTTATCTGATAATTATCAGAAGTTTTACAGGAAATGAGTAAAATTAATGATACTCCAAAAAATGTAAGAAATAGAGCTTTTGCATTAGAGAAATAAGTAGTGATTTGCATAGGTGTATTTATTTAAATTAAACGCCAAATATATATAAAATAAATAAATTATACCCTGAAACCATATAATATAAAAAGTTATTATTAGGTTTTCAGTTATGGTAAATGCACGTTTTTTTCCTTCATTTCGATTAACTATCAAATATATCACTTTATTTTCTCTTTCAGATCAGTATATAAAACCCTGTTCGAAACAAAGAGGAAATGATTAATATTAAAATATAAAATTACATTTTATTTCGTTTTATTTCGTGTCTTTGTAAAGTAAAATAAAACCAAAATATTGTGAAAACAGAATCTTCAAATTTTAGCAAAACGACCCCTTGGGATGTAATCGTCATCGGAGGAGGCGCGACAGGAGCAGGAACAGCAAGAGATTGTGCCAGAAGAGGATTGCGGACACTTTGTTGGAACGGCACGACATCGCTACCGGAGCTACGGTGTGAAAAAACATTCGGTGTACAGCGCAGGATGACGCAGATACCTTTTTGCTTCGGGTGGATGTCTATCTCCTCCGGATTTAGTGCGGTTATAAGTTATTGATTATAAATGAAAATTGTTTAAATTTACTTAAATGAAATAGTTTCGATTTAATCTGGAACAAGAACAAAACTTGTGGAGGGGAATAAAAAAAAGATTACCTTAGGGCAGATGAAAACAGAAGAAATATTAAAGTTATTATTACCCGAATATTTGGTAGAACATTTCGAGATTATCAAAGTTTATGAACAAAAGG
>JAISMV010000094.1 GCA_031276535.1 Flavobacteriaceae bacterium | reverse complement strand
GTAAAAAACCTGAATTTATTGGGTACGGAAAAATCCTCCGCTAATTATCCCGATGGGTGGGCGGCAGCTACCAATACACCATTTCGTTACTACAAAGGGTATCCTACCTACGAGGGGGGAACACACGACCCGTTGATTATTTTTTATCCTAAAAAGATTAAAGATAAAGGGGGCATCCGTCATCAGTATTCGTATGTAAGTGATATTCTTCCAACCACGCTTGAATTGGTCGGAGCGAAAATACCCGCGGTTATCAATGGGTATAAGCAAGAACCGGTAGAAGGGGTAAGTTTGGCATATACCACTGCGGCGGAAAACAAAAATCTTCCTGAACGCCATACGGTTCAATACCATGAAATGACAGGTTCATATGCTATCTACAAAGACGGATGGAAGGCTTCGTTTCCGGGTAAGAACGACCGTTACAGAAGAGTATTGCCTGAAAGCGATAAGAAAGTTCAATTGTACCATGTGAAAGAAGACTTTAACGAACTTAACGACTTATCGGCTAAATATCCGGAAAAGATAAAAGAGTTGGCAAATGTCTTCGACATCGAAGCAAAGAAATACAATGTATATCCGCTCAAAGAAACATGGGACATTACAAACCGAAGCATATACGATGGTAAAAATAAAGTGGTGTTGTATTCGGGAACGTATCTTTCTCCTTACTCACAACCGTATTTTTTAAGTACTGATTCCTACTCCATCTTGGCAGATGTAGAAATACGAGATGCAAGGGAACAGGGTGTTTTGGTTTCTTCAGGAGGGTTCCTCGGAGGATTCAGTCTGTATGTAAAGAACAACAAATTGTCGTTTGCTTATAATGCCGAAGGAAAGATTGTTGAGTTAACGTCCAACAGAACCATAAGCAGTGGAAAGCAGCAGCTGAAAGCCGAAATACAGCAGGCATCCGGCAGCAGAGACAAAACAATTTCGCTTTACATCAACGGTGAGAAGGTAGCCGAACGAAAATTTGAAAGCGGACTAGCCAGACACTCAACCGAAGGTCTTGATGTAGGAAAAGATGTAGGTACAACGGTTTCCGAAGCTTACGAATCGCCGTTCACTTTTACCGGAAAGATCAATCAGGTTACATTGGAAGTGATACAATAGATCAGATGTCTGTTTGAAGGAACCTTTTGGGAATGGTAAAATTTTCAAGAGGTTTCTTTATCTTTAAAATAACATAAATAAATGTATATAAATTAAACCATTAATGAGAAAGTGATCACTATGAAAAAAACAGTTTTAGTAGTTTTGGCAGTCGTTTATTTTGGGGGTACTCAATGCATTCCTGCCCAGTCGGGGAAGCCTGCAACTCTTTTTACCCAACAGATTAATCAGGCTGAATATCAACGGCTCAACTTTGCCGACAGCGCAGATTATAAAGATGCTGTCAGAGGTTTTATCGCTGCTCCCGAAAGCGATATTATTTTAAATGCAAAAGGTGAGCCGGCAACAGACCTGCGGCAATATGATTTTATAAAAGGTAAAGCTCCCGCTACTGTGAATCCTGCCTTATGGCGTCATGCGGAGATAAATACCATACGGGGGCTTTTTAAAGTAACCGATGATGTATATCAGGTACGTGGCTTAGACCTTACCAACATTACTTTTATCAAAACCCAAAGTGGTTATTTGGTAATAGACCCGCTTACCAATCCAAACGCAACCAAAGCCGCTTTCGATCTGGTAAAAAAACATGTAGGTAATTATCCGATTATAGCAATAATCAGCACTCATAGTCATACAGATCATTTCGGAGGAATTTCAGGACTGGCAAAACATGAGGATATTCTTTCGGGAAAAATAAAATACATCGCTCCTAAAGGTTTTTATGAAGAAGCCGTCAGTGAGAATGTGTTTTTGGGTAATGCTATGGGAAGGCGCGGTATATATCAGTTTGCATTGGGAACTCCGGCAAATGTGACAGGACGTGTGGATAACGGATTGGGAAAATTCTATCTGGGGGCATACGACCCTGCTGTTCTTTGGAGACCTAATATTATTATTGACCACACAGGACAAAAGTTAAATATTGACGGTGTGGAACTGGTTTTCCAATATACGCCCGAAACGGAAGCTCCTGCGGAGATGATGTTTTTTTACCCTGCAAAAAAGATCTTTTTTGTTGCCGAATTAGGTAATCGTACGTTGCACAATGTTTTGCCTCCCCGGGGTGTTAAAGTGCGTGATGCACGTTCGTGGGCAGCTTATCTGGACGAAACGGTTACGCTTTTTGGTAATGAAACGGAATTTGTTGTTCCTGCCCATACGTGGCCGTTTTTCGGTAAAGAACGAAGTCTCAATTTCCTTGAAAAACAAAGAGATCTTTACAAATACATCCACGACCAGACCATTCATTTAGCCAATTTGGGATTAAATCAGGAAGAAATAGCCGCTACAATTCGTTTACCGGAATCGCTTGACAAGGAATGGTTCAATCAGGATTTCTACGGAACGGTCAGGCATAATGTAAAGGCTGTATATCAATATTATATTGGTTGGTTCGATGGACATCCTGCCAATTACGACCGCCTTACTCCGAAAGAAGAGGCTGTTCGTTATGTGGAATGGTTTGGAGGAGAGAAAGCGGCATTGGAAAAAGCAGCGGCAAGTTATGAGAAAGGCGACTATCGATGGGTAATACAGGCATTGAAATGGGTGGTTTTTGCCAATGGTGAAAATAAGGAAGCCCGGAATCTACAGGCAGATGCTTTTGAACAACTCGGCTATCAGAGCCGTTCCAGTATCTGGCGCAACATGTATTTGACAGCAGCAAAAGAGTTACGGGAAGGGAACGTTACTAAGAATCTGCCTCGCCAAAACAAAAGCTACATAAAAGACCTGACAATTGATGATCTTTTCACGTTCTTATCTATTTCAATAGACGGTACAAAAGCTGCGGGGAAAGAGTTTCAAATCCGTTTCGATATATCGGATGAAAAACAAAGTTTTTATGTATTCCTGAAAAATGGCGTGCTGCATCATAAACCTTCATCAGGCAAGGAACGGGTACAATTCGCTTTAACTCTTCCTAAAAGTAAACTGCTGGAATTTATTTCCACTCCCGAAAATGTGGATACTGTTGTTAATTCCCAATCGGTTAAAACAACCGGAGATATTTCAAAGTTGAAGTTATTGGCTTCTTTGATAACCGTTTTCGATATAAACTGGAATATTATTACCGATTAAGAGCCTGTTTAAATTTTATTGCTATTTTTGAGATGGATTTTTTGCTTTTTATTAGAAGATTTAGCGGGCTAAATCAAGAATAAAAAGAGAAAAAGACGCTCAAAAGAGCTTAAAAAGAATGCAAAATATAATTAGAACCTAAAAATAAATATTTGAATAAAATTTAAACAGGCTCTAAGGTAGCATATAGTAGAAAAAAGTAAGGGAGTTAAATACTCCCTCTTTTTTTTACAAGATTACTATGCATGATATTGGAAGGCGGGCGTTGGTTTATGAGCTCATTTTTCATAAAATCCATATAAGGTGCAACATGGTTAAAAAATTTGTAATATCCCCGACATAGGTAGTTTAATCCGGATTCTCCCTTGCGGGTTTTAAGGAGCCTGTTTTTAGGACATTCTCCATAGCAGGCAAAAAGGTATTGACAATTCAGACATTCCTGTGGGAGTTTGTCGTATTTATCCGTACCGAATTCTAACTGTTCTTTTGAGTGCATCATTTCCGATATGGTTTTATCTTGTATGTTGCCCAGTTTATATTTTGGATAAACGAAATGGTCGCAGCTATATACATCTCCGTTAAACTCTACAACACCGGAGTTGCCACAGATCTTTGCGAGAGTACACATACTGGGACTTTCACCTATCCAGTTGGCTAAAGTGGAATCAAAATACTGGACATAATAAGTTCCTACATCTTTTTTCACCCATTCGTCAAAAATAGTGATCAGGAAATCTCCCCATTTTTCAGAGGGAACATTCCAAGGAGCCGGGTCTCCGTTAATAAGTTCCACTATGGGAGAAAATTGTATAAATGTACATTCAATACTTTTGAAGAAATTATAAAACTCTAAAGGATAATCAACATTGTAGTTATTTACTACTCCCAGAATGTTAAAATCAACATTATGTTTCTTTAATAGAGAAACACCCTCCATAACTTTATGAAAGGAAGGTCTTCCTTTTTTGTCTTTACGATAAATATCATGACAATGTTGAGGTCCGTCAACGGAAATTCCAATCAAAAAGTTGTTATCTTTAAAAAAACGGCACCATTCATCGGTAAATAAGGTTCCGTTAGTTTGTAATGAATTTTCAATCCGGCGTCCTTTTCCGTATATTTTTTGCAATTCAACGGCTTTTTTATAAAAGTTAATGTTGCGCATCATTGTTTCTCCCCCGTGCCAGGTGAAAAGAACATCCGGAGCGGAATGGCTTTCCATGTACTGTTTTATGAAACGTTCCAGCAAGTCTTCACTCATAAGGTAATTTCTTACGTCCGGATACAAATCCTTTTTCTCCAGATAATAGCAATACGCGCATTTCAGGTTACATATAGCACCTATAGGCTTGGTCATCATGTAAATAGGAAGTCGAAAAGAAGGAGAACTCATTTTTTATTAAATTTTTATTTGATGGATAGAATAAAATAGGGTATTATAACGATAAAAACACTATCAAATGATGTAGGTTATTCGTAATAATTAAGCAAAGGTAAGCCCTAAATTTAATAGTAATATACCCATAATAGGGTATTTTACGGTCATGCAAAACCTGAATTCGGATTATTAAAATAAAATTTAAAGGTGTAAATACACTGTTGAATACGTGTTTAGGAAACCTAATACCATAAATGTACAATTTTTTTTCCTATTTGCCAAATTTTTTTAAAATTGAGTATTCTTACAGGTCAAAAGTAAATTTAAAATCTGAAATCTGTTTGTTTTTCAAAAAATACCTAAATTATGGTATTGTTTGCAAAACAAATAGTTCCTACTTTCGAAAAATATTTTAAAAAACAACAACAAACCGTATTTTATCATGGGAAAAATTGCAAAAAAATTAACAGACCTTATCGGAAACACTCCTTTATTGGAGTTGTCAAACTACAATAAAAAACATGAACTGGAAGCTCATGTTATTGCAAAATTGGAGTATTTTAATCCAGCGTCAAGCGTAAAAGACAGGATAGCTATCGCGATGATAGAAGATGCTGAAGCTTCGGGAGTACTAAAACCGGACAGTGAGCTGATAGAGCCTACCAGTGGTAATACAGGAATAGGGCTTGCCTTTGTAGCTGCGGCTAAAGGATATAAGCTTACCCTTACTATGCCTGAAACTATGAGTATTGAACGACGAAATCTTTTAAAAGCTCTAGGAGCAAATCTTGTATTGACTCCGGGAGCTGACGGAATGAAAGGGGCTATAGCTAAAGCGGAAGAACTTCAGAAAGAAAACCCTAAAGCGGTTGTTCTTCAACAGTTTGCCAATCCTGCCAATCCTGCCATTCACAAAAAAACCACTGCCGAAGAGATTTGGAGGGATACTGACGGAAAAATAGACATATTTGTATCCGGAGTAGGAACAGGCGGAACTGTAAGTGGTGTTGGTGAAGTATTGAAAAAATATAATCCGAATGTGAAGATAGTGGCAGTCGAACCTGATGATTCCCCTGTACTGTCGGGAGGTAAACCCGGACCGCATAAAATTCAGGGTATCGGAGCAGGTTTCATTCCTAAAACCTATAATTCGGAAGTAGTAGATGAAATTATACAGGTAAGCAACGATGATGCTATCCGTACCAGCCGTGAACTGGCTCAGAACGAAGGGCTTTTGGTTGGGATTTCCTCCGGAGCGGCGGCTTATGCAGCAACAGTATTGGCGAAACAACCTGAAAATAAAGGAAAAAATATTGTAGCGGTTTTACCGGATACAGGAGAAAGATATTTATCAACTGTATTGTATGCCTTTGAAGAATATCCTTTATAATAAAAGGGGACTTTTTTGAAGAAATTGAGAATATAAGAATTTTGGAAATACAGGAGAGAGGGAAATTCTAAAAAAGTTATAATTAATATAATATCTAAAAAGATTTATCAGGAATGAATCTGTAATTTTTAGATGGCGCTTTTTTATACAGGTTATCGCTGTTGTTGTCTGTCATTGAAAAATGTACGGCAGGCAACACAGGTAAAAATAATTTCTATTTCAATTGGTGTTCTGTTTTCCCTATATGAGAGGCAGAACATTTTTTTGTTATTATCTTTACAGAATTAATCGGATTAAAAAATTCAGTTATGAAAAAAATTCAACTGTGCAGCCATAATTTAAAATCAGTAAAAAAGTATAATCGATGAGAAAAAACAGTATTTTGTTAGTGGGAATTTGTATTTTGTTTCTTTCCTGCTCAAAAGAAAAAGAACAGGTTTCCCGGGCTGCTTCCTCCGGAGATAATTTAAGCGGAGAAATACAGTTGTCCGGGGCGTTTGCCTTATATCCGATGGTAATAAGATGGGCGGAAGAATTTAAAAAACTTCATCCTGACGTGAAAATCGACGTATCCGGAGGCGGTGCCGGAAAAGGCATAACCGATGCTCTTGCCGGAGTGGTGGATTTGGGTATGGTATCCCGGGAAATTTACCCCGAAGAAGAAAAAAAAGGAGCCGTTGCCTTCGCCGTAGTTAAAGATGCCGTTGTGCCGACTATCAATTCCAATAATCCTGAAATAGCGGCTATTCGCAGAATAGGATTGAAAAAGGGAGTTGCCGAAAAACTATGGAGCGGTCAGTTAACCACATGGGGACAGGTGCTGGGCACCGGCAGTAAGATTCCGGTACATGTATTCACCCGATCCGATGCCTGCGGCGCGGCGGAAACCTTTGCCAAATGGTTTGGTAAAAAACAGGAAAACCTGAAAGCTACAGCCGTATTTGGAGACCCCGGAGTGTCCGGTGCGGTTCAGAAAGACCGTGTAGGTATAGGATATAATAACATTGCGTATGCGTACGATCAGAACACAAAAAAATCTTTTGAGAATATAGCCGTCATTCCTATAGATTTTAACGAAAACGGAAAAATTGATCCGGAAGAAGATTTTTATCAGGATTCTTCTTCCCTTATCAAAGCTATCATTGATGGGAAATATCAATCTCCGCTGGCTCGTGATTTGTATGTGGTTTCCAAAGGAAAACCTACTAAGCCTGAGGTAATTGCTTTTTTAAAATTTATTTTAACCGAAGGGCAGAAATATGCCGGTGAAACGGGATATATCAACCTGACAAAAGAAAAATTAGACGAAGTATCCGGAAAATTGAAATAGAGAAGACCGGAAATAAAAAAGAAACGATGACATCAAAAAAATTGCTGGAATATAGAATTTTCAAGGATAAGATAGCGAGCAGATCCATGTTTTTGTTGACCGTATTCTCATTGCTGATCATTATAGTAATGGGATACGGATTGTATTCAAAATCAACCACCATACTGGAGAGTCATTCCATATGGAAATTACTGTTCGATTCCCAATGGGAGCCATTGAAAGGTAATTTCGGATTTTATTCTTTCATTGTAAGTTCCGTTTATGTTACGGTATTGTCGGTGGGCATTGCTTTACCCATATCTCTGCTCACGGCATTGTATATTACGGAGAATGCCCAACCTTGGGTGAAAAAAGTTATTTTTCCGGTATTGGACATACTTGCAGGCATTCCTCCCGTAGTATACGGTTTGTGGGGAACGTTGATCATCGTTCCCTGGATCTCGGATTCTTTAGGAACCCGATTTGTAGAATACACCAACGGTTACACGGTTCTGGCAGGGGGGATTGTCCTTAGCGTAATGATCATCCCTTTGCTGGTCAGTCTTTTTATAGAGATATTCTCTACCGTTCCCAAAGATTTCAGAGACGCTTCGGCTTCTTTGGGAGCCACCCGCTGGCAGACCTCACGTAAAGTGGTTGTGCGTAAGGCTCTTCCCGGAATCATTGCAGCCGTAGTGCTGGCAATATCCAGAGCTTTTGGTGAAACACTGGCGGTACTGATGGTCTGCGGAAACGTGATCAATATTCCCAAATCCCTTTTTGAGGGATGCTATCCGCTATCCGCGCTTATTGCCAATAATTACGGAGAAATGTTGTCGTTGCCCCTCTATGAGTCGGCATTGATGTTCGCGGCGTTGGTATTGTTTGTCATCATACTTGTGTTCAATACGGTGTCCCGTTTGATATTGCATCAGGTAAAAAGGAGTTATAAAGTATAGAACAGGAATTCGATGCCTGCTTTTACAGATTAAAATTTAGAAACGAAAAGACAATGAAATTCATAGAACAAAAAATTTTCAGCTTTCTCATGTTGCTGTCTACCTTGTTTGTAGTAGCCTTTTTTGCAAGTATTTTGTGGACTATCATTAAAAACGGATTTAATGCCATGAGTTGGGAAATGATAACCCAGCTTCCGGGAGGGGGATTTTATCTCGGAAAAGAAGGAGGTATCCTGAATGCGATTGTAGGATCTTTGTATATTGTAGGAGGCTCTGTATTGTTGGGCTTGCTGATAAGTATTCCGATTGTTTTCTACATTAATATCTACCAAAAGAAAAATTCAAAACTTGCGTATTTGACCCGTCTTTCTTTCGATGTTCTTTTTGGAATACCTTCCATTGTCTATGGAGCTTTCGGATTTACCATCATGATATTTCTTGGGTTGAAAACTTCTTTGCTTGGAGGAATTATCGTCGTAACTTTTCTTATTATTCCGATTTTTATTCGTTCCATGGATGAAGTGGCAAATTCTATTCCCAAAGATCTCCTTGATGCCACATACTCGTTGGGTGCGACAAAATTAGAAACAGGAATGGTTATTATTCGTCAGATTGCACCCGGAATAGCTACGGCGGTTTTACTGTCCATCGGACGGGCTATCGGAGATGCTGCCGCAGTTATGTTTACCGCAGGGTTCACGGACAGTATACCTACTTCGCTGAGTCAGCCTGCAGCCACATTGCCTCTGTCGGTGTTTTTCCAATTGAGCAGTCCCATTCCCGAAGTAAGGGAACGAGCCTATGCAGCGGCATTACTGTTGACTATTATCGTGTTGATTATCAGTATCAGCGGGAGATTAATTACAGCTAAATTTTCTAAAAATAAAATAATATAACCTATATTTTTTATAACTTACCTCAGGATTCAGAATATTGATATTCTTTGGGACAAACTTCCAATTAGAGTTAAATTTCAAAGAAAGTTTGAAAAAACTGACAGACCTTATTTTGTACGGAGAGGAGATAACTATTTCTTTAATAAGGTGAACACGGGTATTTTAACAGGTATTTTTACACGATGGTCTTGTATTGATTCAGGCGATTGTATTTTATCTTTAAACTAATAGTCTTAGTTTGATTATAATGCCTAAATTTGTTACTCGAAATGAAGGTTAAAAAGAAAAAAATACTCGTTTCCGTAATTAATAATATTTCTACAGACCAAAGAGTAGAAAAAGTTTGTAATACTTTGCGGAGAAACGGGTATGAGATCTCTCTTATAGGCACCAATCTCAATGGACTGCCGAAATTAATCCGCCCGTATAAAACACAACGGTTTTCTCTACTTTTTCATAAGGGATTTGGGCTGTTTGCCGAATTTAATTTGAAACTTTTCCGAAAACTTCTGCTTGAAGCCGACAAAAACACGATCTTGCTGGCTAATGATCTGGACTCGCTTCTGCCTAATTATTTGGTTTCAAAGATCAGGCATATTCCTTTGGTTTTTGACAGTCACGAGATCTATTCGGAACTTCCTTCCGTTCAAGGACGATTCTCCAAAAAAATATGGAAATCGCTGGAAAAATATTTGATTCCCAATATGCATCATTTCTATACGGTAAGCAACGGATATGCCCGATATTTCCAACAACAATATGGGGTTCTGCCGGAGGTTATTACAAATGCACCGGATTTTTATTATCAAAAAAACACATCTGAGGAAAATAATAATCCTAAAATCATACTTTATCAGGGAGCAATAAAAAAAGATCGGGGATTGGAGTCTTTACTTCATGCCATGTCCTTACTTCCCGAATATCAACTCTGGATTATCGGTTATGGCACCTATGAAAAAACGCTTAAACTACTAAGTTACGAATTAAAATTGAAAAACATACAATTTTTAGGCAGAAAAACACCCGATGAACTGAGAAAAATAACCCGGCAGGCATCTGTTGGAATCAGTCTGGAAGAAAATTCGGGGTTAAGTTATTATTATGCCCTCCCTAACAAATTATTCGACTACATCCATTCGGGAGTTCCTGTTGTGGGAACCTATCTTCCCGAAATAAAGTCTGTTGTGGAAGAACATCAGATCGGTGAAACCATTTCGAAACATGATCCTGTGGAAATTGCCGCAAAGATACGATCTGTAATTATGCGGGGAAAAGAAGCCTATCAGGACGATCTGAAAAAAACCGCCGAAAAATACTGTTGGGAAAATCAGGAAAAAAAACTTTTGGAAATTTATTTTCGGGCAAGTATTTCACACAAATAACCCAGTTTATATAGTTGTAATAATCTGATATTCGGAGTTTTCGAAAGTAAATTCTTTCTGATTCCGGGCTTTATCCTTTGAAATACCCAACCTATAACCTTGTCTAAATGTATTCTCTTCATTTTGAGATATAAAGAAGCTGCCTTTATATCTGATGCCAGATCACTTTTTGCTGTTATTACGGAAGCTGCATGGTTCATTGCTTTTTCTACTTTTTCCAGATAGGCTTCATTATTTTCCAGTCCCAAATGGTAAACAGGATTTTCAATATAATACGGTTTTACTCCCTGTTTTTTTAATCCGGTGGCAAATACTAAATCCGTATATCCGTAACTCTCCTTCTGAGCAGGAAACGGAGTAATTTCCAACAGAGATCTATGAATTAAAAAACAAGCTAAACGAAATGCAGAATAAGGATTTTTTAATCGTTCTTCGGTTGAGGTTATTTCGTATTTTACCCCATACTTCCATCGTAAAATTCCTTCTTTTGGTTTTTCTTTTTTGTATATAATATTAGTATAAACCCATTTCCTTTTCAAATAAATTTCTTCGGCATATCTGATGAGAAAATTATCTTTTACGGGCATAATATCTGCATCTATGAACAACAACCATTCATATTTTGCCTGATCTGCCAGATGATTTCTTGTTTCGGCATCTCCTCTGTTTTTTTTGGATATGAGGTAGGTAAGCCGATTTGTCTCACAAAAGGATTGATTGGCGATTGATGTTTTTTTGTCATGGGAAGCATCATCCAGAAAAATTATCTCAAAAGGACACCTCAACTTCTTTCCCTGATTTATCAATTCCTTCCCTAATTCTATTATGGAATAATTATAAACAGGAATAAGGATGGAAATCATAATTTGTTACGCAAACAACTCTTCGGAGTTTCCATGGTAAATTCTTCCGTCTTCACATTTAATGGTTTTTGCCGGAAAAATTTTTATCATAGAATAATCATGAGTAGCCATCAATATAGCGCAATGGTTTTGTAGGGCAATTCTTTTTAATAAAATCATAATTTCGTTGGAAGTTTCCGGGTCTAAATTTCCTGTGGGCTCATCTGCCAGAACCAATGCCGGATGATTTAACAACGCTCTTGCTATGGCAATACGCTGTTGTTCGCCTCCCGATAGTTCATGAGGCATTTTATGTTTTTTGGTAGCCATTCCCACGCTGACCAAAACCTCCTCAATCCGTTCATTAATAGCATATTTATCTTTCCATCCGGTGGCTTTCAAAACAAACAACAGGTTTTTTTCAACCGTTCTGTCCGTAAGTAACTGAAAATCTTGAAAAACAATTCCTAATTTTCTGCGTAGAGACGGTATATCACGGTTTTTCAATGTAACCAAATCGGTGTCTGCTACGTTCCCTTCACCTTCTAATAAAGGAATATCTCCGTATAAAACTTTTAATAAAGAACTTTTTCCGCTTCCTGTTTTTCCTATGAGATAAGAGAATTCTCCTTTTTCTAACGTCATATTTACATTACTTAATATCAAAAAGTTTTTTTGATAAACACTGGCGTTTTTTAAATATAAGATGGGTCTGCTCATTTTTTAAGATATTCTGTTATTAGAGAATTACAATTTTATACAAAAATAACAAATTAAAATATACCGTTGTGAAACTTCTTTTTAAAGTTTTGTTAAAAATGACTTCTTACAAATGTTATTTCTTTGGGTAGAATACTATAGATTTCGGATAGTAACTTTTTAGTTTTATTCAAATGTATAAATCCCACATGGTTTTAACAATATTTATCTTAATACACAAGAAAATAATCGCAAAAATACACACATAAAACACGGATGTTAACCATATTAATGAATATTTCCTGACTTGTCCCCTCCGGATTTAGTGTGGTTATAAGTTATTTGATTATTAGTGCTTATATTTTTTATTTTTATAAATTCACCACACTAAGGGCAATTTTTGGAATGAAAATACGAGTGATCAAAACTGCATCAAGAGCAAAAGCAGTCCGGGTAATACGGTATCAAAACAACAAAAGAGTCATTTTAAATTTTAAAACATTTGGGTTCTGCCTGAAAGGCAGTGCGATACTTTCGTTATCCTCTTCCGCAGGTCGCTGATTTGTGGAGAACACACACAACAAAAGACAGACGGAAGTCAAACATTAAGGCATATTCTTTGCCTGAAAGGCAATATTTTCGTAACCACATGTCATCGACCTGTAGAAAGCATATACAACAATTCTTTCTGCCTGAAAGGCAGGAGTGAAAAATAGTAATCCCATAGCTATACACGTCTTCTTTATCACCTTGTGTTCCGCACAAAACACAGCAACCCTACACACTTTTAACTAAAAACAGGAATATCCGTCAGGAAACTTTATAAATGACTTTAAAAAGATTGTTGATGGACAGATTCTAAATCCTATAACCAATAAAACCTAATGGTAGAGGCTCAACCTTCCAAAAAAAATGAGACTCTCATCGCATAATTATTCCCACCGCATTAATAAGGAATAAGTCAGGAGATACTAATCATATTAACAGAATATTTTGTGTACAACACCATTAAAAATATAGTCGAACAAATCCCCCTCTTATGAGGCGGATAAGTTATTCAGGGATGGGTAGATAAGACGAGGTATGATAAGATTTAGGGCCGTAGAGGGGGAAAAAAAACGAAAAAAGCGAAAAAAAGTTTTCGGTATCTTGGATAAAGTTTGTAGTTTTGGATGAGTGAAAAGATAAAAAAGAATATACATATAGGAAAAATGAAACGATATTTGATAATACTGGTTCTTATAAGT
>JAISMV010000074.1 GCA_031276535.1 Flavobacteriaceae bacterium | reverse complement strand
GATTTAGCGGGCTAAATCAAAAAGAAAAAGTGAAAAAGATGCTCAAAAGAGCTTAAAAAGAATGCAAAATATAATTAGAACCTAAAAATAAATATTTGAATAAAATTTAAACAGGCTCTTAATACGTAATTTAAAGTTTAAATTATTTTTTCCAACTCCGATATGTTTTTGGCAATATCTTCATCTGATAATTTATAATTGACTAAATCTCCGGAAATATATTTATCGTATGCAGCCATATCAATTAATCCATGTCCGGACAGATTGAATAAAATTACTTTCTCTTCTCCGCTTTCTTTGCATTTGTTGGCTTCATTGATAGCCGCAGCAATGGCATGATTAGACTCCGGTGCAGGAATAATTCCTTCGGACTGAGCGAATAAAACTCCCGATTTGAATGTATCCAGCTGATCGATCCCTACAGCTTCCATCATACCGTCTTTTAAGAGCTGGGAAACAATAACTCCGGCTCCGTGATAACGCAATCCTCCTGCATGAATATTTGCCGGGGTGAAATTATGTCCTAAGGTGAACATCGGTAAAAGCGGAGTATATCCTGTTTCGTCTCCAAAGTCATATTGAAAAACCCCACGGGTTAATTTAGGACAGGAAGATGGTTCTGCCGCTATAAAGCGAGTTTTTTTACTGTTTTGTATGTTATGTCTCATAAAAGGGAAAGAAATTCCTCCGAAATTAGAACCTCCTCCGAAGCAGCCTATGACAATATCCGGATATTCTCCTGCCAGTTCCATTTGTTTCTCAGCTTCCAGTCCGATGATCGTCTGGTGGAGGGTAACGTGGCTTAATACCGAACCCAGGGTATATTTACAGTTAGGAGTATTCATCGCCAATTCTATAGCCTCGGAAATTGCCGTTCCCAATGAGCCCTGATAGTTGGGATTAGCAGTAAGTATGTCTTTTCCTGCACGGGTAGACATGGATGGAGAGGGAGTTACCTGTGCTCCGAATGTCTGCATGATAGAACGACGATACGGTTTTTGTTCGTAGCTTACTTTCACCATATAAACAGCCAGTTCCAGTCCGAATGCACGAGCGGCATAGGAAAGGGCTGCTCCCCATTGTCCGGCGCCCGTTTCTGTAGTGATGTTTGAAATTCCCTGTTTTTTACAGTAATATGCTTGTGCAATGGCGGAATTAAGTTTATGCGAACCTACCGGACTTACACTTTCGTTTTTAAAATAGATATGGGCAGGCGTATCCAGCGCTTTCTCCAACCCATATGCACGAACTAAAGGTGTACTGCGGTAGTTTTTGTACAGATTTCGGATTTCTTCGGGAATCTCAATCCATACATCGGTTTGATTCATTTCCTGCCGAGCCAGTTCTTCTGCGAAAATAGGATAAAGATCTTCCGGTTTCAAGGGTTCCTTGGTTTTCGGATGAAGTATTGGCAGGGGTTTATTCGGCATCTCTGCCTGTATATTATACCAATGGGTAGGAATCTCAGACTCTTCTAACAGATACTTTTTTCTTTTTGAATCCATAATTTATTCGAAATTTTAATTTAAAAAATATTTTTACTGTGTGTTTTTAATTTGAATTGATCGATTGTAAAAGTAAAATAATTAAAAAGAAAAACAAAAATTAAATACGCTAAACCGTTGTGGTTTATCCTGCCAAAGATAAATTTGTTTAGGTTTTTCAGATTACAAATCCCCCTTTTCACCTAAAATTTTCCACGTCAAATCTGAGCTCAGGATAAAGTTTTACAAAAAGATCTCTATAACTCCGATTAAAAAAGCGTTCAGAATTGAAAGAAAAAACTTTAACAACATTTTAACAATACGTATTTTGGTAATTTCAGATAAATAAAATACATTTAGATAAAAAAAGAAGATGACTCATAGAAACGGAGAATCCCGGGTTATACTAAAACTTTTTCTTATCATAGGAGTATTGGGATTAACGATGTCCTTTTTCAGGGAGGATAAAAAGGATCATTTCGAGGGAAGATATTCCCGGATGGGAGATCCGATAGTTCCGGCAAAAGGCGTTCCTTCATCAAATTTCCCTTTGTTCCCCTGGTCGGAGGAAACAAACACCCGGGACAAGGATACGGACAGAAACAAAGATAAAGACACGAACGAAACCCAAGACGAAAATAAGGAAAAAGGAAAAGACAAAGACCCCGAGAAAGAATATCCGTTTGACCATACCGAAGGCATTATAGGGAGGATAGATCAGGCTCCGGACGATGCCTACGACAACCTGTTTCACGTACAGCTGCCTTTTCTTTCCGCAGAAATAGAAGGCCGGCTGGAATACGAAGTTCAGGGCAGTCCGGGCACGGAGATCTACCTGAGTCTGAACCACGAAGCCTCCCAAAAAGAGACCCTTACGCGCAAAGGCTGGCAAAAGAAGACCCGTTACCTCACCCCTTCGGAGCTGCGAACCCCGGATAACGTACTGCTGTTCAGCGCTCCGGAAGGAACCACCTACCGAATAAAGAACCCGAAGATATACCTAAGCTCCGGCGCTTCCCCCC
>JAISMV010000069.1 GCA_031276535.1 Flavobacteriaceae bacterium | reverse complement strand
TAGCGGGCTAAATCAAAAAGAAAAAGTGAAAAAGACGCTCAAAAGAGCTTAAAAAGAATGCAAAATATAATTAGAACCTAAAAATAAATAGTTGAATAAAATTTAAACAGGCTCTTAATTTCCACATGTCAAAATTACATAAAATTATCTGACTTCACGCAAATATATAAAAAATAATTCCCGTTTTTATGGAGAAAAGTAAAAATTTAGCAAGAGTTAGGTCTTAGAGTAATTAAAATAAAATTCTTACTTTTGAAATGTATTTATTTTTATATTAATTCAATGAAGAAAGTAATATGTATAATTATCCTATTTTACAACCTGTTATATTCCCAGAATTATCCGAAAGATTTTACCTCACCTTTGCTGATACCTACTTCTCTTTCCGCTAATTATGCGGAATTGAGGAAAAATCACTTTCATTCCGGGCTGGACATGAGAACCCAACAGAGAACAGGATTAAAGGTGGTAGCCTCACAAGACGGATATGTTTCACGCATCAATATTTCTGCTTACGGATATGGAAAAACCATTTATATTGATCACCCTAACGGATATACTACGGTATATGCACATTTGAGTGAATTGGCGGAAAAAATTGAAGATTGGGCAAGAAAAGAACAATATAAAAAACAGAGTTATTCGGTAGATTTTTATTTAAAATCGGTGAAACTCCCGGTGAAGAAAGGGGAAGTAATCGCATTGTCCGGAAATACGGGAAGTTCCGGAGGACCGCATTTACATTTTGAAATCAGGGATACCAAAACGGAAGAGGTTTTGAATCCTTTTCTGTTCGGACTTGACATTCCCGATAATATAAAACCCCAGATAAACGGAATATGGATATATCCGCTGCGTGAAACGGTAAATAGAGACAAACGCAAAATTGATGTTGTCGAGGGAGGTACTTATACCGTCACCGGAGAGGTAGGTTTCGGAGTAAAAGCTTACGATAAGCAAAATGCTTCCAATAACCTTAACGGAATTTATTCCATAAAAACATACGTGAATGAAAAACTAATTTCAACATTCAAAGCCGACAAACATGATTTTGATGAAGCCCGTTTTATAAATGCAACTATAGATTATCCCGAACAAATAAGCAAAAACAGTTGGATTTACCGCACCTACCTGCTTCCCGGAAATACGTTGCAAATGTACGAACAGGAAATAAACAAAGGTATTGTGGAAATAATTCCCGGTGAAACTTACAAAGTGAAAATTATAGTGGGAGATTATGCCGGAAATACAACAACCCGAAATTTCACCATGAAAGGGATAGATGATGAACAGGTTTGTTATGAATATGCAAACCGATATTACGTGTATTTTTCCAAATCTTATTCTTTTTCAGAAGAAGGAATTTCCGTAAAATTCGACAAAGGTTCGTTCTACGAAGATTTTCTTTTCAACTATAAAAAAATCGGAAGCAATCAATACCAGATACACAACTCTTCAGTTCCCATTCACAAAAAATACCGGATGACCCTCACACCCGACTGGAATGATCTGGATAAATCGAAAGCGGAAAAATATGTGATCGTAAGGCGTTCCAATTTCGGACTTTCTAAAAAAGAATATTTGGACACCACCTATAAAAACGGAGTTTATACAGCCAAACCTCAGGATTTTGGAATATTTTCATTAGTTTTGGACGAATCATTGCCTACGGTCTCATGCCCGGCATTGACGAAGAACAAGAAAGTAAACAAACAATTAAGTTTTATCATAAAAGACACCGGTTCGGGAATCAATACCTATGATGTTTTTATAGATGGAAAATGGATTTTAGCAGAATATGAATACAAACAAAACAAACTGTTCATACCGGATCTAAAAAAAGAGGGAATAGAATCGGGAATGCATCAGGTAGAAGTGATAGTAACAGATAAAACAGGCAATAAACAAGTATATACCAACGACTTTGAAAAATTATAAAGTTCTATCGATCCTAATTTTATGTATGGTATCTTTTACCTTATGGGGACAAACCGTAACCATTTCGGGTAAAATAGAAGACACGGAAGGAAATCCCGTATCAGAGGCGCATGTTTCCATATCATCCACTCAGGTATCCGTTTCCGATTCAAAAGGAAATTACTCCCTTCAGATACCGGCAAATGCAGAGGTTACCCTATTGATAGTCCACGATAATTTTGCCTTGAGTTCCAGAAACATTCCGGCTTCCGACTCAGATATAGTACTAAATTTCACCCTTCATCCATCCAAAGAAAAAGAAATTCCCGAAGTAGTCTTTCAGGGAAAAAGGAAACCTACGGACATAACGGCTACTCACATAGACGTGGAAAAAACCCAACACCTCCCCTCTCTTACCGGAGGAATAGAGGAAATATTAAACACAGCCTTTGTAAGTACTGCCAGTGAATTGAGTTCTTCGTATCGGGTAAGAGGAGGGAATTACGATGAAAACCTAGTATATATCAACGGAGTGGAAGTCTACAAACCTCTGACTGTACGAAACGGAGAACAGGAAGGAATGAGCGTTATCAATCCCGATATGGTATCCACTATAAACTTCTCTGCCGGAGGATTTGAATCCCGCTACGGAGATAAAATGTCCAGCGTGCTGGATATTACCTACCGCCGTCCCCAAAAGTTTGAAACCTCATTAGAAGCCAGTTTGCTGGGAGGAGCAGCTACCGTGGGATTTGCAACTGACCAGAAGAAAAAACAAAAATTTTCAGGATTGCTCGGAACACGTTACCGAAATACCAACCTTATTTTAAATACTCTCAAAGAAGATACCAGTTTTAATCCCGAATACTTTGATGTTCAGGCTTTCCTTCAATACGAATGGAATCCCAAATGGAATATTTCTTTTCTCGGAACCTACACCTCCAATGATTTCGAGGTGATTCCCAAAACCCGCGAAGTAGAATTCGGAACTTTGTATCAGCCTATAAAACTAAGCGTGGTCTACAACGGAGAAGAAAAAGACAAATATCGGGCTGCAAACGGAAGCCTTTCTTTACAGTTCCGCCCCTCTGATGACTGGGCTTTAAGTTTGGGAGCCTATGCCATCCATTCCAAAGAACAGGAATCTTTTGACATAGCTTCCGGATATAGCCTGCAGGAAACAGATACGGAAAGCGGAGGCTCCACGTCTTCATTTGATATCGGAGGACAGATCGATCACGGAAGAAACAATCTGGATATGCTGATAGCGGGAACGCAACTCAAAGCCAAATATAATTTAAATGTAAATTCCGCCTTTGAAGCGGGTATCCTCTATCAACAGGAAGACATACGAAATCTCAAAAACCAATGGCAATTGACGGATTCGGTCGGATATTCGATACCTAAACCTATTTTTCCTCCGGGAATTCTAAATGATGCCGATTTAGTTCTAAATTATCATGTTACAGCCAATAACAATTTAAGATCCAACCGTGTAAACGGATATTTACAGTATACTTCCAAATTCATGTGGAATACTGCCCGGGTGTTGGTCAATGCCGGAATACGTGCAACCCATTGGGATTTTAACGGAGAAACCAATGTAAGCCCACGGGCGCAAATAGCCATAAAACCCGATTGGAATCTGGATATGCTGTTCAGATTCGCTGCCGGACTCTACTATCAGTCTCCTTTTTACAAAGAAGCTCTGCGTTTGGACGGTAATGGTACTCCGAACGAAAATATCAAATCGCAACGCTCCATACATTTCATTTTGGGAAACGATTTTGAATTTACAATGTTGGGAAACAAACCGTTTAAATTAACAACCGAAATCTATTACAAAAAACTGGATGATCTGATTCCTTATTATGTAAACAATGTGCAGGTAATTTATACCGGAAAAAATAACTCAAAAGGATATGCTTACGGCATTGATGCCCGATTGAACGGAGAATTTGTTCCCGGAGCGGAATCCTGGTTATCCGTTTCCTATGGAAAAACCGAAGAAAGCATTGACGGAAAAGGATATATTCCGCGCCCTACAGACCCTCGTTTCAAAATAGGGTTGTTTTTTCAGGATTACATGAAAAAATATTCGCAGTTGAAAGCAAGTGTGAATTTGGTATATGCCTCAGGATTACCTAATGGCGCTCCTCTGTTTTCCAATCCGTATGAGTATCAAACCACACTTTCCGCTTATAAAAGAGCCGACGTAGGACTTACCTATGTATTTGTAGACCAGAAACTGAACAAAGCAAAAAAAGGAAGTAAGCTGAGCCGGTTTAAAGACCTTTCTTTAGGACTGGAAATATTTAACGTGTTCGATGTAAGAAATACCATAAGTAATCTTTGGGTACGGGATATAAATGTTCCCAAGCCTTTGTATTACGCAGTTCCCAATAAATCAACCGGAAGATTTTTTAATGTGAAACTGAATGCCCGATTTTAATTTAGATAAGATCCGGTAAACGAACTTGAAATATTGCTGAAAGTTCTGTACTTTTGTTGTCCCGACAGGTATTATTTTTTTGAACCATTACGTGAGAAATAATCCTTATAATATGAATTAACCGTTTTTTAAATAGATCTTCGCACGATTACACCGTCGTTTTTCGGTAGTTATATTTTATTGTCGTGTGCTTAGAATTTGATTTTTATAAAAAATATCGTATTTTTTCCTATGAACCAGCAAGCCCAAATACAATGTCCGAACTGCGGAGCAGAAATAGACGTCAATAATTTACTCAAACATCAGGTAGAAGAATCTATAAAAAAAGAATATCAGGAAAAATTTCTTTCTTCCCAAAAAGAGATTCAGGAAAAAAATGCTCTACTGAAGAAAGAAAAAGAAGAATTCGAAGCTAAAAAGAAAAGAGAGAATGAATTTTTTCAGGAAAGACTAAATAAAATTACCAAAGAAAAAACGCAGGAAATAGAAACTTCCCTTAAAAAAAAGATAGAAGAAGAAACTAAAGAACGGTTTTCTCTTTATGAAAAAGAACTAGCGGAAAAATCCGAAAAACTCCAAGAGTTTAATAAACTTCAGGCGGAAATATTAAAACTTAATCGGGAAAAGGAAGAAATGCGGACTCTTATCGAGTTTGAAGCTCAGAAAAAACTGAATGAAGAGCTTAGTTTGGAAAGAGAAAAAATACGCAAGCAAGAAAACGAAAAAACCGAATTTAAAGTAAAGGAACTTCAAAAACAGCTGGAAGATCAAAAACGCCTGACGGAGGAAATGAAACGAAAACAGGAACAAATATCCACGCAATTGCAGGGAGAAATTCAGGAACTTGCCATTGAAGAATGGCTCGCCCAAAATTTTCCTTTAGATACCATCGATGAGGTGAAAAAAGGAATACGCGGCGCCGATTGCCTGCAGATCGTAAATACCCGGGATGTTCAAAATTGCGGTTCTATTTATTATGAAAGCAAAAGAACCAAAGATTTTCAGTCTTCATGGATAGAAAAATTCAAGAATGATATTCGTGAAAAAAAGGCGCATATCGGGGTTTTGGTCACTGAAGTGATGCCTCCAGATATGGAAAGAATGGGAATGAAAGAAGGAATCTGGATTTGTACTTTCGAAGAGTTTAAAGGACTGAGCGCGGTGTTACGACATTCGGTCATACAATTTAACACCATTCTCAGATCACAGGAAAATAAAGGAGACAAAATGGGAATGCTGTACGATTTTCTCACAGGAAATGAATTTAAACTCCGGGTAGAAGGAATTGTCGAAGGATTTTCCCAAATGCAGGAAGATTTAGCCAAAGAAAAAAGGCTGATGACAAAAAGCTGGGCACAGCGGGAAAAACAAATCGAAAAAGTGATTGAAAACACCATTTCCATGTACGGCTCTATCAAAGGCATTGCCGGAAACGCCATTCAGAGCATTAAGGCTTTGGAATTAGACTCTGAAAACGAACTCGGTCTTGAGGAAAATTAATTGAACCGAACCCTAAATTATCCGAAAGTGAGGCTGTTTTGTACCCGATTTATTTAAAAATCCGTTTTTTCCATGCTTTTCGTTTTTTCGGATTATTACTACCTTTGAAAATAAAATCTGTGTGTTCCGGTTCGGAATTATTGTGATTTTATACAAATTTAAAGTTAATCAAAGCAGAGTAAATATGAATGAACCCTTGATTTGGAGCCAGATAGAAAATTTTTTTAAAGAAAAATTTGCACAGGAAGAAATTCCCGACCTGAACGCAATGATTTTTTTAATAGGGCTGCAGGAATTAGGATTAGGATATAGAAATTATAAAAAAGACGAAAAGGTTAATCTGATCCATATTGCCGTATGCAGGCTGCTGGAACCTTTCGGGTATTATAAACTGAATGGCTACGATAAAGATCACTGGCCTCATTATCAATTAGTGGAAAAATTGCCCGATTTAAAGCCCAACGAACAAACCTTATTGATGAAAAAAGCTATCATACAGTACTTTATAGACGAAAAATTATTATAAATAAAAAGCAGAATAAACACAAAAAAATATCCTCCTGTCTTTGTATTTCAAATCCGGGAGGATATTTTCTTTTTATGATTGGATCTTATTTTTGCCTTGTAAGAATTATTTTAATTGTTCTTTAGCTTCCTGAATCATCTTTTCATTGGCAGTAATTGAAAATTCAACCCTTCTGTTTAAAGCCCTTCCCGCTTCGGTACTATTATCTCCGATAGGGTCAGCTTTTCCGAAACCTTTTATAGTAATACGGCTTGAACTGATACCGTGTGAGGTTAAATAATCCGATACGCTTTGAGCTCTCTTTTCAGATAAATTCAAGTTGTACTGGTCAGCGCCTTTAGAATCCGTATATCCGTATATACCTATGTTAGTATCAGGATGTTGTTTAAATACAGTGATAATTTTAGCCAGATTTTGTTGAGCGGTAGCAGTTAAAGTTGCCTTGTCAAAGTCAAAACGTACAGCATTTTCACTTAAAACCACTTTAATACCTTCCCCTACTCTTTCCACAGAAGCCCCCGGGATGCTTTCCTGAATCTGACGAGCCTGTTGGTCCATCTTATTTCCAATAAGTCCTCCCGCAGTACCGCCTACAATTGCTCCTATTGCAGCTCCTACAGCCGCATTGTTCTTACTTCCTACATTATTTCCGATCACTGCACCCAAAATACCTCCGGCAACTGCTCCTATGCCGGCTCCTTTCTGAGTATTGTTAGCATTACATGATATTAAAATGCTTATTGATAACAAAATGACTGTTAACCTTGTATAAATTGTTTTCATATTTGTCTTGTTCTTCTTATGTTTTCTTTACTAATTTTTTATTTTAATTTCCCTGAGGACAACTTGCTAAAATGGTAGGTAATAGTAAGTCCACTAACCACCTGACTCAATTTGAACTCGTTTTCAGAAATGCTTTGAAACAGATATGTCGTGCCGACAGTTACTTTTCGAGCTTTATCTCCTTCATTCAATAATTTCAGAATAAACATATCCTGCTTATCGATATACCAGGTAAATTTCTGTGTTCCGGAAGGACAACCGCTTTCCCCGGGAAAAGTAAAATTTCCGGTATTATTGTTGGCAACGAAAAACCAAGTACTGTTTTTTAAACATTGTGCATCGTATTCATCAAAAGCTTTCACTTTTACCATACTTTCAGAATAAGACACCCGATCCAGATTCCAGGTTCCGGGTAACCCTTTTTGCGAAGATCTGTTCATCGCCGTAGGACTGGAACTGGAACACGAATAAAATGTAAAAATACTTACGATTCCTATTAATAATAATCTTTTCATATATATGTAAAATTTTTTAGAGTTTATATTCTTTATTAGCTGTTATGTTAAAAAGTTACTTTCCCCGTTTCCGACCCTTTTTTACAGACAAACGATTTCTTTTGTCCATTAACAATGACGTTGACAAAGTTTTGCTGGTCGGGAAACTTATCTATTAACAATGTGTTTTTAATGCCAATGGATGAAATAGAACTAATCCCCGTAATTTCATAATAGATCCATACGACATTGCCATCCGGATTTTTAGAAGAAAAAACGAAATTTACAGGAGTATCATTAACACTGATTTTCACGTTATTTTGAAGATACCTGCTTATGCTTGCATCAAAATCGCCTGCACCTACTTTTTTTCCCAGTGCCTGCTCAATATGCTCCAAGTCTACTTTTGAAGAGATCTTTAACGTTTTATTGCCCGATACATATTCTACTTTAGTTATGGAAGTATAAAAATCATTAGAATGGAAAGCATAAAAACTAAGAAAAACTATAGATAAGACTATAGGAATAAATTTTTTCATGATTTTATTTTATGTAATTATTTTTTAGTATAAAGACAAATTTGATGCCAAATAGGTTTAAAAATTTTGTTTGATACTGTATTTATCATAAAAAGCACGAATGTGACCTACCGCTTCATCAGCTACATCTACGAGCCTGAATAGATTAAAATCTTCTTCTTTGATGAAATTTTCCTGTAACATGGAATTTCTTAACCAGTCCAACAGACCACCCCAATACTTTTTTCCGACGAGTATTATGGGAAATCTGCCTGTCTTCTTTGTCTGAATCAGGGTAAGAGCCTCAAACAATTCATCCATGGTACCGAATCCCCCGGGCATAACTATGAAACCTTGAGAATATTTTAAAAACATAACTTTCCTGACAAAGAAATAATTAAAATTCATACTTAGTTTATGGTCTACATACGGATTGCTTCCTGTCTCCAAAGGAAGTTCAATATTAAGTCCGATAGATTTTCCTCCGGCTGCTTTTGCGCCTTTATTCCCTGCCTCCATTACTCCGGGACCGCCTCCGGTAATAATTCCGAAACCTAATTTAGTTAGTTTGTAAGAGATCTCTTCCGTAAGCTTATAATATTCCGTGCCTGCCTCCAGCCTTGCAGAACCGAAAATAGATACACAAGGACCTATTTTGGTCATGGTTTCAAACCCGTTGGTAAATTCAGCCATTATCTTAAAAAGCATCCAACTGTTTCTGGTTTTTATTTCATTCCAGTTTTTCTGTTTAAAACTTTTTGCTATGAGTTGTTCTTCATCAGATTCGTTCATCGGATCGTAATTTAAAGTAAATATAATGATACAAAAATACGTTTAATTACCGGTTATGATGAACAGATACTTTAGAAAACGCCAAAAATATAGCTAATTAATTGGTTTGGAATTAAATAAAAATAGACTTATAATTTAAGGAATTATGTAAAAGCCTTTACGATAAAAGATAGCATAAGGAGCAGGTTTCCTGTTTTAAGGAAACCCAACAAAATAAATACCAAATTTTAAGAGCCTGTTTAAATTTTGTTGCGATTATTTTTTATTGCTATTTTGAGATGGATTTTTTGCTTTTTATTTGAAGATTTAGCGGGCTAAATCAAAAAGAAAAAGTGAAAAAGACGCTCAAAAGAGCTTAAAAAGAATGCAAAATATAATTAGAACCTAAAAATA
>JAISMV010000068.1 GCA_031276535.1 Flavobacteriaceae bacterium | reverse complement strand
TTCTTTACATTTAAATGCTGCCGGAGCCGAACTATTTTCCGAAAAATTAGCAAAAGACCTGAAACCCGTTTTACAGGAAAGTCTCAAAAAACAGGAATAGGTCTATGTCAGATAGGGAGCTCATGGGAGCTTTTAACAGAAAAAGAGCAAAAGCTAGAGAGACCCTAACGGTTAGCTTTGATAAAAATAACAAAAAGAGAATTTATAAGAGCCTGTTTAAATTTTATTGCGATTATATTTTATTGTTATTTTAGAGATGGATTTTTTGCTTTTTATTAGAAGATTTAGCGGGCTAAATCAAGAAGAAAAAGAGAAAAAGACGCTCAAAAGAGCTTAAAAAGAATGCAAAATATAATTAGAACCTAAAAATAAATATTTGAATAAAATTTAAACAGACTCTAAGTTTTCTTTAAAAAACAAATAAATTTTATGTATTCTCTGGAAGAGCTGGAAGCCGGAAAAGTTTTTTTGTTGGATAAGCCTTTAGACTGGACTTCTTTCGATATCGTTAATAAAATCAAATGGAAAATCAGAAAACAATTCGGGCTGAAAAAGTTTAAGGTGGGACATGCAGGAACTTTAGATCCAAAAGCCACCGGATTGTTGATCGTATGTGTGGGAAAAGCAACCAAACGGATTCAGGAAATTCAGGATGCTTCCAAAGTTTACACAGGAATTATAAAATTAGGAGTACAGACCCCTTCTTTCGATACAGAGACTGCCGAATTTAATCCGAAAGAATATAAGCATTTGACGGAATATGAAATAAAAGAAGTTGCCAAAAAATTCATAGGAGAAGATACGGAACAAAGACCACCTATGTTTTCCGCTTTAAAAAAGGACGGAAAGCGGTTGTATGAGCTGGCTAGGAGAGGAGAAGAAGTGGAAGTTCCCATGCGGAAAATTTCTATTTATGATTTTTGTGTTACAAAAATAGAGCTGCCTTTTGTGGAGTTTTCGGTTCATTGCAGTAAAGGTACTTATATTCGTTCTTTGGCCCATGATTTTGGAAATCAATTGGGAACGGGTGGATATTTAGTCAAACTTCGGAGAGAAAGAATAGGAGAATATGATGTGGAAAGCTCCGATAATTCCATTCTTGAAAAGGAAAATTATTTTGGCTAATATGAAAAAGCTATTTTTTGTTCTGCTATTACTTTAATATTCAGTGTTTTGAATATTATACACCTTTTTTAAGATTAAGTTAGTTTAGAAAAATTTGCCGATCTCCTTTTCTGAATCTTATTTTTACTTTGGGTTTTTCTATTTCTACAGCAAACTGTAAAAAATATTCCGCGGCTTTTTTTACGACTTCCTGTTCAGCTGTTGTACGGGTGATGGATCTTCCGTCTGAATAATAATAGGTTCCGATTTCTATTTTTTTGAAATTTATTATTACCTGTCCCATCATATAAAACCATTCATTTCCCTGAGGGTCTATGAATCTGCATCTTGGAAATTTTGTTCCGGTTAGTTCAAATCTTGCCTCACCATGGATCAGAGCGCGTTCCATGATCTTTCCAAAGACTTTTTTCTCCTTTAATTGTACTTCTTCATTATATTTAATACTAAATAAATCCATTGCTTTTATTTTTTATAATCCCAGCCTAAAAAGACAAGGATAATTTTGTTGCATATGTTGTTGCATTTACTTTTTTTCAAACATCTTTTAAACTCTCTCCCCGGCACAAGGTACAGTGCTAAACATCAAACATATAATCAAATTATTACTTATGTAATTTAGGAGACTAAGTTACAAAACTTTTGTAAAAGTTGACGTTTTAAGCAAAAAAAAAATCCGTTTTTATTCCTCGTTAAGTTGCCTTTACCGGTTGAATTTGCTCAGCAATGATTTTTTTAATTAAAGTTTGTAGAAATAAATAAAACTATTATATTTGCAAACGCAAATCGGCACTGGTCCTATAGCTCAGTCGGTTAGAGCACCTGACTCATAATCAGGGGGTCCCTGGTTCGAGCCCAGGTGGGACCACTAATAAAAAGTCCAAACGATAGAAGTATTGTTTGGACTTTTTTTATGCCTTGAAATTAAGGATTTAGGGGAGCAAATTTGTTTAAATTATTGAATAGTGTTTTCTATAGCTGTAAACACTACGCTCAGCTCAATTTTATTTCCCCAAAAAGTTCTCTTTAATTTTATAAATAATTGATATTCAGAATTAATAGATTTGAACTTAGCTAGAATAATCAGGCTAATTATCTCTAAATCAAATAACTTTGGTTTATCTGCTTAAAATAAAAATTTTCAAATGCACTATGGATTCCATAATAATTAAATATAACAATTCGATTGATAGTGAAAAAGTGTCTTTAAGTAAGAAAACACTATACTATAAATGTACGTATTTTTTTCCTTTTCACCAAATATTTTTCCTGATTTCCCCTCGTTTCTTTTAACCGATAAATTCGATCTCAGGATAAAAGCAAATGCATTCCCACAAATGATTACGTGAATGTTTTAATAAAAATCGGACGGAATTTTTCTTCCGGATCTGTCTTTTTCAGGTATCTTTTTACACAACAAATTATTATTTATAATAAAATTGGCATGATTTTTTCTATCCTTATATTATATTAACATTAAAAAAATACCTATCATGTTTGAGATTTTTAAAGACAAAGAAGGAATTTTTTATTTCAGATTGAAAGAAAAGAACGGTCAGACAGTCCTTGAAAGTGACGGATATACGCAAAAAACGAACTGTCAGAAAGGAATAAGTTCCGTGAAAAGAAATTCTAAAAACGAAGATCGTTTTGAAATAAAACAATCGCCTAATAAAAAATGGTTTTTTAATTTAAAAGCAGGTAACGGGCAGTTAGTAGGAACCAGTGTTTTTTATGATTCTGAAAACAATGCTAAAAATGGCATTAAATCAGTAATGAGAACAGCTCCTACTTCTGAATTGGTTGATTTATCCAAATAACAAGACCTAATTTGTTGTGAACAAAGAAGCTATCTGAATTTTAAGATGGCTTCTTTGTTTTTTTATATAAACCGTTCATTTCGTTAATTTCACTTTTCCCATTAAAATCATTAATTTCCGTACATTTGTATTTGTTTTTTTAATCAAAATACAAATCTTGAAAACAAGAATTCAAAAAATAGAATCTACAGAAAATCAAAAAAATGTGATTTTTATTAAAAATGCACATCTTCATAATCTCAAAAACATAGATGTATCGATTCCTGCAAATAAATTAACCGTAATTACCGGTGTTTCCGGAAGCGGAAAATCCACACTGGCTTTTGATACATTATACGCAGAGGGACAAAGACGTTATGTGGAAAGTTTAAGCTCTTATGCCCGTCAGTTTCTGGGAAAGTTGGAAAAACCTCAGGTGGATGATATTAAAGGTCTTGCTCCAGCCATAGCTATACAACAAAAAGTTATTTCAGGAAATCCCCGGTCTACCGTGGGAACTACAACCGAAATCTATGACTATTTGCGGCTTTTGTTTTCAAGAGTGGGCAAAACCTATTCTCCGGTTTCAGGAGAAGAAGTAAAAAAAGATGAAGTAACCGATGTAATAAACCATATAAAATCCCTTCCCGAAGGAGGAAAATACTTGTTATTAGCTCCTTTTGATGAGTTGGACAAAGATTTTAAAACTTTTCTGGGTATTTTAAAAGGGCAGGGATATGTGCGGCTGGAAGTAGGCGGAAAAGTAATTACCATCGAAGATTTGGAAAGTTTTGGCTTTACTCCTGATGAGAATACGGAAATAAATCTGGTTATTGAACGTTTTTCCGTAGAACATAATGACGATTTCCTCCAACGGTTTGCCGACAGTGTACAAATTGCTTTCTATGAAGGGAAAGGTAAATGTTTTATAAAAAACACGGAAAATCAAGAAATTAAATACTTTTCTCAGTCTTTCGAACAAGACGGCATTAAGTTTTTGGAACCCACTATACATTTTTTCAGTTTCAATAATCCCTACGGGGCATGCCCGACTTGTGAAGGATATGGGAAAATTTTAGGAATAGACGAAGATTTGGTGGTTCCCAACAAGAATCTTTCTATTTATGAAGAAGCCGTAATTGCCTGGAAAGGTGAAAAAATGAATGAATGGAAAGATGAATTTATAAAACAGGCTTCTAAATTTAATTTTCCTATACACAAACCGTATTTTGACCTGACTGAAAAACAAAAAGAAATTTTATGGATTGGAACCGGTGAAAAAAGTTTCCCATGTCTGAATAATTTCTTTAAAATGCTGGAAGAAAACACGTATAAAATTCAGTACAGAGTCATGCTTTCCCGGTATCGGGGAAAAACCGTTTGCCCTGATTGTAAAGGGAAACGCCTTCGACCGGAAACGAATTACGTAAAAATTAGCGGATACTCCATCAATGACTGGATAGATCTTCCTTTGGATCAGTTACATTCAATAATTCAAAAACTGGAACTTACGGAATATCAGGTAAAAATAGCCAAACGTTTATTGTTTGAAATTAATAGCAGGATAGAATTTTTATTGGATGTAGGGTTAGGGTATCTGACATTAAACCGGGCTTCCAATACCTTGTCCGGAGGAGAATCCCAACGTATCAATCTGGCTACTTCCTTAGGAAGCAGTCTGGTAGGATCCATTTATATTCTAGACGAGCCCAGTATCGGATTGCACGGAAAAGATACGGAGCGGTTGATTTCCGTTTTAAAAAAATTACAGAATTTGGGAAATACCGTCGTGGTGGTGGAACATGATGAAGATATAATGAAAGCCGCAGATTATCTGATAGATATTGGTCCTGCCGCGGGAAGTTTAGGGGGAAATGTCGTTTTCTCGGGAACTTACGATGAAATGCTGAAAGCTCACACCCTGACTGCGGAATATCTGAATGGAGAAAAGAAAATTGAAGTACCGAAAACACGAAGAAAAACAAAAGATTTCATTGAAATAACCGGCGCCCGTCAAAATAACCTAAAAGGAATTGACGTAAAACTGCCGTTACATTGTCTGACCGTAATTACCGGGGTAAGCGGATCGGGAAAAAGTACTTTAATGAAAGATATTTTAACTCCGGCTCTGCAACGAAGGTTAGGAATAAGTGGAGATAAACCCGGAAATTTTTCCGAATTGAAAGGTAATTGGAGAGAAATAGAACAACTGGAATTGGTAGATCAAAATCCCATAGGAAAATCATCTCGTTCCAATCCTGCCACTTACGTAAAGGCATTTGACGATATAAGAGATCTATTTGCCAGACAAAAATTAAGCAGACTTCATGATTACAAGCCTAAACATTTCTCTTTCAATGTGGAAGGAGGGCGATGTGAAACCTGTCAGGGAGAAGGGCATATCGTTGTCGAAATGCAATTTATGGCAGATATTGAGCTGGAATGTGAAAGTTGCCACGGAAAAAGATTTAAACAGGAAATTCTGGAAGTAAAATACGAAGGAAAAAATATTGCAGATGTACTGGAAATGACTATAGATGAGGCTATTGACTTTTTTAGTAACTATAAACAGGAAAAAATTGTAACGAAACTACAACCTCTTCAGGAGGTCGGATTAGGATATTTACAATTGGGACAATCTTCGGGAACTCTTTCCGGAGGAGAAGCCCAGCGTATCAAGCTAGCCTCTTTCTTAATAAAAGGAAATACATCGGGAAAAACATTGTTTATTTTTGATGAACCCAGTACCGGACTTCATTTTGATGACATCAACAAATTGTTGAAATCATTCAATGCCTTGATAGAAAAAGGACACAGCGTCATGGTTATTGAACATCATCCCGATATTATCAAATGCGCGGACTATCTGATCGATATAGGCCCGGAAGCCGGAATAAACGGAGGGGAAGTTGTGTTTGCCGGAACTCCCGAGGAAATTGTAAAATGCAAACGATCGTATACAGGGCAGTTTTTACGTGATAAAATTCAATGAGCTTTAATAAGAGCCTGTTTAAATTTTATTCAAATATTTATTTTAGGTTCTAATTATATTTTGCATTCTCTTTAAGCTCTTTTGAGCGTCTTTTTCACTTTTTCTTTTTGATTTAGTCCGCTAAATCTTCAAATAAAAAGCAAAAAATCCATCTCAAAAATAGCAATAAAAAATAATCGCAATAAAATTTAAACAGGCTCTAAGAAGAAAATCAGATTGTATAATTCGTATTTCATGTTATTATTGAAGTAATTGAAAAAATAAGGATATTATACAATGATATATTTTTTGTATATTGCAGAACCATTTTTACGCAAAATTATTTATCAAATTAACCAAAAATGTTTTTATGGATGCAACTGTTAAACTTTATTCGTTGACGTATAACAATAGTAAGACCTATCTTTTTGTTTTATTATTCGTTGCCGGGAATATACTTTTACCTCAATTATGTCACCTTATACCTAGAGGAGGGCTGATCTTTTTGCCTATTTATTTCTTTACGCTTATTGCCGCATATAAATATGGACTTATGGTGGGGCTGTTAACGGCAGTTTTATCACCGTTAGTGAATCATATTTTGTTCGGGATGCCTCCATCCGCGGCTCTTCCGGCTATACTTATTAAATCTTCTATTTTAGCAATCGCGGCAGCAGCCTCAGCGCACTATTTCAAAAAAGTCTCATTATGGGGAGTGCTTTTAGCCGTTTTAGCTTACCAGATAATAGGTATACTTTTTGAATGGGCTTTGGTAAAAGATTTTTATGTAGCAATACAGGATTTCAGAATGGGAATGCCCGGAATTCTACTTCAGATTATTGGCGGATATATTTTGCTAAAATCCATTTCGAAAATTTAGCATACCTTTTTATACCCTGAAAATAATATATTTAAAGAAACAGATATTGCTGATCAAGCAGGTTTTGTTGGTTAATAAAGCGTTGGAAATCAATCGTTTGATTTTTAATTCTTTCAATAAAACCTATACAAGATTAGCAATATCGAAAAATATATAGTTAATCTTAACCATTAAAGAATGAACAACAGAATAATTACTCTTTTCAGTATATTTTTCCTTTTATTTACAAAGATCGGATATTCATCTTCCCAAACAACGTTTCAGCAAAACCCACATACAGTTCGCGATACTATTATTATAGACTCTGTGACGGTAACAGGAGCAACACGCACCGAAACCAATCTGCGAAACATCCCTATGACGATTTCAGTAGTAGGAGAAAAACAGATCGAAGGGCATCAGGAAACCTCTTTGCTGCCGGTCTTAGTGGAAGAAGTACCCGGTTTTTTCGCAACCCAGCGAGGTATTCTGGGGTATGGAGTATCTACAGGATCTGCCGGAGGGATGAGCGTGCGGGGAATAGGAGGAAGCCCTACGACCGGAGTATTGATTCTTATCGACGGACATCCGCAGTATATGGGATTAATGGGACATCCACTTCCGGATTCCTATCAATCCATGATGGCTCGTCGGGTGGAAGTTGTCAGAGGACCTGCTTCCATTCTTTATGGTTCTAACGCTATGGGAGGTGTTATCAACATCATAACAAAACAACAACAAAAAGATACCGTACAAACGAACATTCGGGCGGCATACGGTTCCTATAACACGTTAAGCACCGAGTTGAACAATGCGGTTCGTTCAGGGAAATTTAACAGTTTTGTCTCTTTAAATTACAACCAAAGCGACGGACAACGGGAGGATATGGATTTTGAACAATACAGCGGGTATCTTAAATTAGGATATGACTTTACTGCCAATTGGAAATCATTTGTCGACTTGAATTTAAATCGTTTCTTTAGTTCAAATCCGGGAACGGAAAAAGCTCCGTTAATAGACAATGATGCTTCCATTACCCGGGGCATGGCTTCGCTTTCAATAGAAAACAAATATGAGAAAACATCAGGAGCCGTGAAATTCTTTTACAATTTTGGACATCATAAGATCAATGACGGATATTCTCCGGGAGGTACTCCACGAAATTATCAGTTCAAGTCCGATGATCAGATGCTCGGAATTACCTTGTATCAATCCTATAACTTTTTTAAGGGGAATACAATAACAGGAGGATTTGATTTTCAGGAACTGGGAGGACATGCCTGGAATGACTTTGCAAACGGAACCGAAACGGAAATAATAGATAAAAAAATTAGTGATGTTGCAGGATATATCAATTTCCAGCAAATAGTGGCGGAGCATCTTATTTTTAATGCAGGGATACGTGTAGATAATAATTCCCGTACCGGTACAGAATGGATTCCACAAGGAGGAATCAGTTATATAGTTTCCCCTCAGACAGTATTGAAAGCCGTTGTAGGTAAAGGATTCCGTAATCCTACCATACGAGAAATGTATATGTTCCCGCCTCAGAATCCGGATTTACGTCCGGAAAGATTGATGAACTACGAATTGTCTCTGGCTCAAAAACTGTTTAACAAAGCGATGGATATAGAAGCAAGCGTTTACTACATAAACGGAGATAATCTGATTCAGACCGTTGTAACCAAAGGAAAACCACTGAACATAAATACAGGCGAAATAGAAAATTACGGAGCTGAACTTAGCACACGTTATCACTTTACCCCTTCCTTTATGTTATCGGCTAATTACAGCTGGCTGCATATGAGAAACATAGTATTGGCTGCACCGGAACATAAATTATATGTAGGTGCAACCTATGGACAAACCCGATGGAATGCCTCAACAGGAATCCAGTATATCGACGGATTATACACTACCGTAGGAAATGATCCTACAAAAGAAACTTACGTACTGTGGAACATACGGGGTTCGTATAAACCGGTGAACAGGCTTGAAATCTTTATAAAAGGAGAAAACCTTCTTGCTCAGGAGTACGAAATAAACAAAGGGTATCCTATGCCTAAAGCAACAGTATTTGGAGGGGTTAAACTCTCGTTTTAATCAATGATGAGAAGATAAATGATATTTAAAATATTTCCGGAAGATCCTGATTTTTACAGTGAAGAGATCAGACCTATTGTAAAACAAACCATAGAACGTCATGGGATGGAAGAATGGCAGGTTGCCGTAACAACTCATGAACTGCACGGACATATGGGGATTTATTCCATTCTGGGCGTGAAAATGGGAATGGCGGCACTGGATTACCTGAAAGTTAAAAAAGGAAGTCTGATAATCTACTCGGAAGCAGGAACGAACCCACCGGTAAGTTGCATGAACGATGGATTGCAAGTCAGTACCGGAGCTACTTTCGGACATGGGCAGATTATTTCAAACCCGACAAAGAATCCCAAAGCGGCGGCTTGTTTTAAATACAAAAACACGACCCTTCATGTGAAACCCAAAGAAGAGATTGAGAATAAATTAAAAAAAGAAATAACCGAGGCTATAGAGAAATTCGGACATTCTCCCCAATATTGGAATCATATAAAAAATCTGGCTCTTACATGTTGGCTGGAGTGGGATAGAAGTCAGATCTTTGAAGTACAGGAATTCGATGCCGAAAACCATATTTCGTATAAACTTTTTCACTAAAATAATTCACAAAAAACTTCATCTGCTGCATGAGTATTCCAATATGGATACATTAATTATCGGTTGAATTGAAAGATAAGTTTGATTTAAAAAAAAGTAGTGTTGGATACTATTTCGGATTTTTTTTGTACGATTAAAGTTATGATCAGGCAAAGCGATTTTTTAGCCGGTGATTTTTTATCCAATTATTTAGAATCGTTACAAATTTAGATAAAAAATGATAAAAATCATGTCGATTAAATTTAAAATTGTATATTAGGACACCGAAAAAAAACAATTTGCAACGAATAAAAATAACACAAAACATATAAAATAGAACTTATGATTTTTGATTTGGATATGATCAAAGCGGTATATGACCGCTATCAATCAAGGGTTGAAAAAGCTCGTAAAGTTGTGGGGAGACCACTAACTTATTCTGAGAAAATTTTATACTCACATTTATCCGCAGGAGATCCTGCCGAACCCTTCACCAGAGGAGATTCCTATGTGGATTTTGCTCCCGACAGGGTGGCCATGCAAGATGCAACGGCACAAATGGCCTTGTTGCAGTTTATGCAGGCTGGTAAGAAAAAAGTAGCTGTACCCTCAACCGTCCATGCCGACCACCTGATTCAGGCAAGGGTAGGGGTAGATAAAGATTTGCAGGAAGCGCTTAATAAAAATAATGAAGTATATAATTTCTTATCCTCTGTTTCCAATAAATACGGTATTGGTTTCTGGAAACCGGGAGCAGGAATTATACATCAGGTGATTCTGGAAAATTATGCTTTTCCGGGAGGAATGATGATAGGAACGGATTCTCATACCCCTAACGCAGGAGGATTAGGAATGGTAGCCATAGGAGTAGGAGGAGCAGATGCAGTAGATGTGATGGCAGGAATGCCTTGGGAATTGAAATTCCCGAAACTGATAGGAGTGAAGCTGGTTGGAAAGTTAAGTGGCTGGACAACCCCTAAAGATATTATTTTAGAAGTAGCCGGACTTTTAACAGTAAAAGGAGGTACCGGATGCATTATCGAGTATTTCGGTGAAGGAGCAGAATCTCTGTCTGCGACAGGAAAAGGAACCATCTGTAATATGGGGGCGGAAGTAGGAGCTACCACATCCCTGTTTGCATATGATGAAAAAATCGGAAAATACTTACGGGTAACCGGACGTGCGGAAATTGCAGATATAGCGGATGAACTGAAAGGTGAACTTCGTGCAGATAAAGAAGTTTATGAAGATCCGGCTCAATATTTTGACCAGTTGATCGAAATAGACTTAAATAATTTAGAACCTCATTTAAATGGGCCTTTCTCTCCTGACATTGCCACTCCTATTTCAAAAATAAGAGAAGTAGCTGAGAAAAACGAATGGCCGTTGAAAGTAGATGTAGGTTTGATAGGTTCTTGCACCAATTCTTCCTACGAAGATATTTCAAGAGCAGCCTCCATAGCTAAACAAGCTGCCGATAAAGGAATTCTTCCGAAGGCGGAATATACCATTACTCCGGGTTCTGAATTAGTACGTTATACAGTAGAAAGAGACGGGTATCTTGATATTTTCGGCAAAATAGGAGGAAAAGTATTTGCCAATGCCTGTGGTCCGTGCATAGGACAATGGGCGAGAGAAGGAGCGGAAAAACAGGAAAAAAATACAATTGTACATTCATTCAACAGAAACTTTGCAAAAAGAGCAGACGGAAACCCTAATACCTATGCTTTCGTAGCTTCTCCTGAATTAGTTACAGCTCTTGCAATTGCAGGAGACCTGACTTTCGACCCTCGAAAAGATAAATTAAAAAATGATAAAGGAGAAGAAGTAATGCTGGATGAACCTCAGGGATTTGAACTTCCACCTAGAGGATTTGAAGTAGACGATCCGGGGTATCAATCACCGGCTGAAGACGGTTCCGGCATACAGGTAGAAGTCTCTCCAACTTCCGAACGCTTGCAATTACTGGAAAGTTTCCCTGCCTGGGACGGAAAAAACATTACTGAGGCTAAATTATTGATCAAAGCATACGGTAAATGTACCACAGACCATATTTCAATGGCAGGTCCTTGGTTGCGTTTCCGCGGGCATCTGGATAACATTGCCAACAATACCCTGATAGGTGCAGTGAATGCGTTTAATCTGGAGACCAACAAGGTGAAAAATGAGAATACGGGAGAATATCTGCCTGTACCGGATTCTGCAAGAAAATATAAAGCAGACGGAGTACCTACCATTGTTGTAGGAGATTATAACTACGGAGAAGGCTCTTCCCGTGAACATGCAGCTATGCAGCCACGGCATTTGGGAGTTCGGTCGGTATTGGTTAAATCATTCGCCAGAATCCATGAAACTAATTTGAAAAAACAAGGAATGCTGGCTCTAACATTTGCTAATCCTGATGATTATGATAAAATCCAAGAGGATGATACATTCAACTTTTTAGATTTAGACCGTTTTGCTCCGGGAAAACCAATCACTCTGGAAGTGGTGCATTCAGATGGAAGTAAAGATACAATTGTTACCAATCATACGTATAACCAAGGTCAGATAGAATGGTTTAAAGCAGGTTCAGCACTGAATCTGATCAAACAAAAAGAAGTGGTAAAGTAAA
>JAISMV010000031.1 GCA_031276535.1 Flavobacteriaceae bacterium | reverse complement strand
TTATTTTTCCAATATTTCTTGTAATACCTGCGCAGGAGTGGAATTAGGGAGAGTAATGCTCACTTTTTGAGAAATAGTGGGAGCTATTTCCGTAATAAATTTTTTCTGGTGGCTTACTCCCTGTGGAATTTTCCATCCGAAAAATATTGCAGGCACATGGGTGTCGTAAATATAACTGGTTCCATGGGTAGTGCCGTATACCATGTACTCCATGTAAGCAGGTTTCAGCAATATATAGATTTGTCCGTTTTGCGTTTTGTCGTATCCTCTGAAGATCATGGAGGCATGTTCATCCGTAGGAGAAGCATTTAAGATCTGTTCTTCGGTATAGGTTCTTTTCACCCAGGGGAAAGTTTCAATATAATCAGTCAGTCCGGCGATAATCTCATTTTTATTTTTTCCCTCACCGGTAATTAATTCTTCATTTAGAAACACATTTTGGGCATCGTAGAACGTAATAAAATCTTTACCGAAAGTTTTCACAGAAAAGTCTTTCAGTTTTTGTGTCACCTCTCTTTCGTTAATGGAAGCAACATCATATTTGTGATCATGTAAAAACAAAGGATTTTCCGCACCTGAGTGGTCTGCGGTCAGGAAAACCAGATATTTTCCTTTTCCGACCTTGGAATCAAGATAGGAAAGCAGGTCTGCGACAGTATCATCCAATCTCAGGTAAGTATCCTGAACCTCCATTGAACGGGGAGATGTCTGATGAGCAATAATATCGGTCGCTGAAAAACTGACAGCCAAAAAATCGGTGTCTTCATCCTTTCCCAATTCTTCTTTTATAATCAGCTCCTTTGCGAAATCAGCAACCAGATTGCTGGTGAAAGGGGTGGATTTTAATACTTTCGCTCCGTTCTTCTCAAAAGCCGATTTTAAGTCATAAGGAAAAACGGTTTTTTTATTTTTAGAGATGTCCGGGAGTGTTTCATAAGGATTTTCATCCGGCAGGCTTTCCTTATATACAGAAATATCTTTGTATAAATTCCATCCTTCATTGATATATTTCAGATATTTTTTTTCCTTATTGTATGAAGTTACCCATTGGGGAAAATCATTTCCGTAGAAAGTACTGGAAATGAAATTGCCATTATCGGAAAGCCAGTAAGCCCTGTTTGCAAAATGTCCGGCAGGGAGTATTGCTCCACGATCCTTCATGCTTACTCCGAAAACCTTTCCTCTGAAATTGGTGGAAAGTCTGAGTTCGTCCGTGATGGTTGATGATTGTAAATTTCGGGGAGACATAAGACCTTCCCTTGGTTTTTCCGGATCGCCCAACGGGGAAACGGAAGCATCATCCGTGCAATATATGTTTTTTTTCAAATTTCTGTGAAACCAGTAGTTTCCTACAATTCCGTGATTCACGGGGGTTGTTCCGGTATATATGGAGGCATGTCCCGGCGCTGTGTAGGTAGGAACATAGTTGTAATGCATATTGGTATAAAGAAATCCTTCATTGATCAGTCGTTTAAATCCGTTTTCCGAAAAATACGGATCAAACCGGTATAAGTATTCCATCCTCATTTGGTCTACTACGATACCTACGATCAGTTTAGGTCTTTCTATTTGGGCATAGGAAACTAATGATATGCTTACAGCGATGATCAGAGATATTTTTTTTATGATTTTCATTTTTCGTTTCTATTTAAATAAATGTTTTAGAGAAACAAAGTTAATTATTCGTATCTCTAAATAAGAATATAATTAAAAAATTTTAAGATTGCGAAAGCCTTTCTAATGCATACTGAATCATCTTATCTACAGAAGAATAGGGGTCTTTGCTAAAGGTGCCTGCATATCGGTTAGCTATGATGGTGTTTAAAGATAAAGCTCTGTGTCCCATTAATTTGGATAATCCGTAAATGGCGGAAGTTTCCATTTCAAAGTTTGTAATTCGGTTATTTTTATATTTAAATTGAGTAAGTTTATCATTCATGGTTTCATCGTTCAGGTTTAGGCGTAGAATCCTTCCCTGAGGTCCGTAGAATCCGATGGCGGTTGCTGTTATTCCGGTTATAACTTCTGAATCTTTAGTCAACAGTTCGATCAATTCATCGGAACCGTCCACTACGTACGGAACCGCCCTTCTGGTATTCCATCCGGTTTGAGATATAAAAGCTTCGGCTAATTCATTGGTGTAGAAAGAGTCGGTATTTGCATAAAAGCTCATTAATCCGTCGAAACCGAGTCCTTTGGATGAGGCAACCAGGCTGTCTACCGGAATGTCAGCCTGTAAAGCTCCGGAGGTTCCTAATCGAACAAAAGTAAGCCGGGTAGGGGAGGATTTGATCTCTTTTTTTTGTAAGTCGATATTAGCCAATGCATCCAGTTCATTTAAAACAATATCAATGTTATCTGTTCCCATTCCTGTTGAAATAACAGTAATCCTTTTTCCGTTAAAGGTTCCGGTGTTCACTACGATCTCTCGTTTTTGAGATTTCACTTCAATAGTGTCAAAATATTTGGAAACTTTGGCTACCCTGTCGGGATCTCCGACCAAAATCACGGTATCCGCTAATTCTTCAGGTCTGATATTGCAGTGATAAATACTTCCGTTTGGATTTAAAACCAATTCGGAATTTGCTAATTTTTTCGCCATTTTTGTAATTTTTAATTAGTAATCATTTGTTATTTTGAGAGTTATTTTTTTGTGTTTAAAACCGGAAATTATCCTCCTACACGTTTCACATTGAAACCTTTGCTTTTCAGCATTTCCATAATTTTATCCCGGTGATTTCCCTGAATGACAATAGTATCGTCTTTTACAGAACCTCCGACTCCTAACTTTGATTTAATATCTTTAGCCAGATTTTTTAAATCTTCATCGGAACCGTTATAATTTTCCAGAATGGTGACGGGCTTTCCGTTTCTTCCCTTTTTTTCGTATTTGCAGATTATGGGTTCATCCTGCATGAATAATTCCGATTTCTCAGATGAAATTTCTTCAGGTTCTTGAAATTGATGATTCGGGAATAGTTTTTTGAGTTGATCCTGTAAATCCATTTTTATCGGTTGCTGAATTAGACCATACGAAGTTAGTGATTTTTTATTTTGCGGGATTATAACTCGTTATTAAATTTTGTTTTGTGAGGAGAATATCAGGCTCTTTATTTTTCGTGTTTGTTTAAAAAAGGATCCCACCCCTGAGCTGTTAACGGGATTACCTGCGAACTGCCTTTAGGTAGTAAAACCGTATTTTCTTCTTCGGTTGCACGTCCTATTACGGTGAAATTCGGATTGTGTTCAATTTTAGCATAGTCGGTCACAGGAATGGTAAATAATAATTCATAATCTTCTCCGCCGTTTAAAACGCCTGTAACGGGATTAATTCCGAATTCTTCGGCAGTAGTTATAACCTGATTATCCATAGGGATCTTCTCCTCATAAATGGCAAATCCTACTTTGCTTTGTTTGGACAAATGTATGGTTTCCGAAGCTAAACCATCGGAAATATCAATCATGGAAGTAGGGTGCAGGTTCATTTCTTTTAAAAGAGATTTTACGTCTGTTCTTGCTTCCGGTTTTAACTGACGTTCCAGTACGTAGGAATATTCCGCCAGATCGGGTTGGAAATTCGGATTGGATTTAAAAGTTATATTTTCCCGTTCCAATACCTGAAGACCGAAATAAGCGCCGCCCAAATCTCCGCTTACTACTAACAAGTCATTGGGTTTTGCTCCGTTTCTGTAAACGATCTCATTCTCTTCTGCATATCCGATGACAGTACTGTTAATAACCAGCCCTAAATTGGAAGAAGTCGTATCGCCACCCACCAAATCAACGTTATACCGTTTACAGGCAGCATGAATTCCGGCATAAATTTCATCCAGAGCTTCAACGGGAAAACGATTAGATACGGCTAAGGAAATAATAACCTGTTCTGGGGTGGCGTTCATGGCGGCTAAATCGCTCAAGCTGACAACAACCGATTTATAGCCTAAATGTTTTAAAGGAGTATAAGCCAAATTAAAATGTACGTTTTCCACCAGAATATCGGAAGTTATCAAAACCTTTTTATTTTCCGGATTTAATACGGCAGCATCATCTCCTATTCCTTTTATTGTGGAGTTGTTTTTTATGGTGAAATTTTCAGTCAGATGTTGAATTAAACCGAATTCTCCGTATTTCGAAATAGGAGTTTTATATAGGTTTTTGTCGTTGAGCATTTAATGTATGTAATAATTGTTTTTTAAGAATTCCGAGTTCAAATTTACGGGTTTTTCCGCATCTTTTATGCTGTCTATGGTAATAAGTTGCAATTTATTTCTATCTGCCGAAGCCAATAAAGCTTGTTGTAGCTCATTGGGAGGTGCGGTTCTTTTTCTTCGGATGTCGTCAATCCAAACTCCCTGGATTAATGAAGTGGCATGATGTATTCCTTCGGAGTCATAAATTTTATGGGTAAATTCAAAAACGGTTCCATCTTCAGAAGTGGCGGTCAATTCAAGGGTAACAAAAACGGTTTGGTCTATATGAAGTTCTTTATAAAAAATAAAATTTTCTTTCAGGATAACCGGCGCAAGGTTTTGTTTTAATAAATTACGGATACCATATCCTATAGAATTAAAAAACGATATTCGGGTCTGACTGCAATAGTTCATGTAAGAAGAATTGCCTACATGTCTGTTGGCGTCAACATCCGACCATCGGACATTAAATTTTTCTATAAAAATGCTCATAAAAACGATTTTTTAACAAATCTAGAAAAATAAATCAATCCTGAAAGGTATATGTTTTTATGTGATTGAAAATCTGAAATGAAACTATTTTTCCTTCCTCATTTTAAATGCGAAAAAAACAATATCTGCGAAATATTAAATGAAACACTTTGTTTTTTTATCTTGTGATAATCAGTGTTTTATGTATATTATCGTATGCCGGTTATCTGATATTTCTCAAATTCTGTTCGCATTTAATAGCATAAGTCATTTTTATCATGTAAATTTGTAATCTTATTTGAAAAAACAGACTGTATTTTGTAACAATTATTTTAACGAATAATTTTACTATTTACAATATGTCATTTTTAATGAGGGGTTTATACAGTTAATTGACTTTCTGCCGAGTAGGAATTTAATTAGTTTTTCATTAACAATTATTTATCCTTGGAAATCAACCCTGCGAGTATATCCCCTCTTTTTTATTTCTGAACTTTTTCAGGGTTTTATCGTTTCCTATCCCAACTCACATTCTGAAAACCTCGGTTTCCCATCAAACCCTGAATGAATTTGTTTTGTACAATATCGGAGTTTATTTTCCAGTTTTATTGTTTTCACCAATCTGCCTTATATTGTTTCCATTCCTCCGGCACTTTCTCTTTTTTTTCATATACATAACAAGTCATTTCATTAAAAAGAACACTAAAAAATGATCGTTCTAACAAAAACAATTTATCTCCTTCAATCCATACCTGATACGTTACTATACCCATACCTCCACCTTGTGATATCACTTGAAAAAAATCTATCTTTATTTTATTTCCTCGTTTGTATATAATTCCTCTAGTTCCAACCTTTTCAGGGTTAGGGTTTTCCTTATATTTTGCAAACTTCCGCACACATCCATTATCGTAAAATTGTAAAACACCAATCATACCTTTCCCAAGATATTCAACGACTTTATATTTTCTATCCACTTCATATATACCTACCACTTCATAGAAATAATCAGGATCAATAACCTCCTCATATATGGAAGCATCAAATTTATTTCCCTTAGCAAACTTATATCCTTTATACGGAACCTTATCTCCCCTATTACCGTTAATTCCTTCCAATCTTCGGGTTGGAATACAGGAAAATAGTATCAAAGCGCACAAAATATAGAACCCATAT
>JAISMV010000018.1 GCA_031276535.1 Flavobacteriaceae bacterium | reverse complement strand
TACAAAATGAGAAAAATATGAGTTCTCCAAGAGAAAGAATATTAGAAACAGCTTCAAATTTGTTTCATCAACAAGGGTATAATAGCACGGGAATTAACCAAATAATCAGAGAGGCTAAAGTTGCTAAAGCAAGTTTCTATCAGCATTTCAAATCAAAAGATGATTTATGTGTCGAGTTTTTAAATGTAAGACATAAATATTGGTTTGAAAAATTATTAAAATTTATTTCAAAGTCTAAAAATTCTAAAGAGAAAATACTACACGCATTTGATTTTATAATCCATATGAATGATAAGGAGAATTATAGAGGATGTAGTTTTCTGAACATCTTATCCGAAATATCAGAAGAACAAGTCAACATACTAACAGTTATTCAGTCTCATAAAAGAGACCTTAGAAATTTCTTCCGCAAATTGATTAAAGATGAATTATTAGCAACTCATCTTTATCTCCTGTTTGAAAGTTCTATCATAGAAAGTCAGCTATTCAAATCAAATGAAATAGTGAGAAAATCAAAGATAATAATAAACAAACTGATTTAAAATTTAATACCATGAAACAAAGACATCCACTTCCACCTTTTTCTCTGGAAACCGCAAAGCAGAAAATTCAAATGGCAGAAGACGCGTGGAATTCTCAAAATCCGGAAAAAGTATCGTTGGCATATACCATTGACAGCGAATGGAGAAATCGAAATTTATTCATTAATGGCAGAGAAGAAATCGTAAAATTCCTAACCGATAAATGGCAGAATGAGTTGGACTATAAACTTAAAAAAGAATATTGGTCTCATTCCGAAAACAGGATAGCGGTCAGATTTGAATATGAATACAGAAATAAAGACGGGAAATGGTTTAGGGCTTACGGAAATGAAAACTGGGAATTTGACGAAAACGGTCTCATGAAAAAACGATATGCAAGTATTAACGACTTGGAAATAAAAGAATCCGAAAGATACCTGTAAAAAAAAATCAAAAATGCCGGCAGGTACAAAATTTCCGTTGGATGAAGAGGATAGAAATCGGAATTTTTTACGTAAATTTGGACACTTGCAGTTACACATTATGGTGTAATTATTGATAGTCAGAATTTCATAATTACTATTTTTGAACTGTTTATTCTTTTTTAAAGTTTCAATGAGTTTAATTTCTTAATGATGATCTCCTGCAAAAGTTTCACCCTATAATGAATACATTTAAAATTATCTTAGCCTCTCAATCGCCAAGAAGACAAGAACTGCTGAAAAGCCTTAATTATACGTTCGATACCGTTCAGTTGAATATGGACGAATCTTATCCGGCGCATTTGAAAGAAAGTGAAATAACGGAATATTTAGCGTATCAAAAATCCAGATGTTTTGGAAAAGTGGAAGAAAATACCGTGGTTATAACTGCCGATACTATTGTATGGATGAACGACAGAGCTTTGGAAAAACCTCAGGATGCCAATCAGGCAAAAGAAATGTTGCAGGAACTTTCCGGTAATTTTCATAAAGTGTACACCTCGGTAGGCTTTACAACAAGAGAAAGATTTCAGGTTTTTACCGACTGTTCCGAGGTTCATTTTTCGGAAATTACAGAACAGGAAATGGATTTTTACATAAAAAATAATAATCCCTTTGATAAGGCCGGCGCTTATGGAATTCAAGACTGGATAGGATTAGCGAAAATCGATAAAATTAAAGGTTCTTATTTTACCATCATGGGGTTTCCTACGCACATTGTATATGAATTTCTTCAAAAACTAAATGTGTATGATTAAACTGATTGAGAATGTCAGGGAAGCGTTAAATGCTGCCACGCATGCAGTTCCTGTAAAAGAAAAGATTCAGTATTTAAATCGGTTAATGGAAATAGGATATTTCGCGGTAGATATTGGGAAATATGATTCAAATGAAAATAATGAGATAGAAGAAATAATCTTTTCCATAGATAAAAAAGACACACAGATCTTAATTTTTGCTGATACAGAAGAAAATTATTACCGTGCGATAAAAAATCCGGGGATAGATTTGGTGGAAATTCCTTTCTCCTTATTAAACAAACTGGAAGAAGTATCATCTGAAAAAACAATTATCGATTTTCCTATAGATTTCGGGGTTGCTCATATCTTTGACGACATTCAGTTTCAAGATTCTTTAAAATATTGCAAAAGAACAGGGATACAAAAAATCAACTTTTATAATAACACCGGCGATATAATGGAAAATTCTATCGGGATACTTTTTAGAAACTGCATATCCCACTATCCCGAAATAGAGTTCGGTTCCCGGTTTTATTCAGAGGAAAAAAAGTACAGATTAATTTTTGATCTGACGTACTCGTCGGGTTGTCGCCTTTTTGAAACAAGCATTAACGGATGGGCGAAGAATGAGACAGGAACGATTACTCCGACGGAAAAAATAGTTACGTATCTGACTTCAGTAAAAGAGAAAAACGGCATAAATACACTAGTATTGGAATCAGCATATAATATTGCAAAAAAAATATTTTCAGGGTTTTAATTCTTTCTATATTTTTGTATAAAAATATAAAAGTGAAAAAAATAATGTTTTTTTGTATTCTTCTTTTAATGGGAGAAGCATACTCACAATCAATTTTGATGACCGTTGATAATGATACCATTTACACTTCCGATTTTGAAAAAAATCAGAGAAAAGGGTTGGAGCTGTTGGGTGTTAAACAAACGATAAACAATTATATAGATTTCAGTCTTTTAAAACAATATGCCCTAAAACACGGAATAAAAAATACGCCGGCTTATCAGTCGGAATTGGTTCGGAAGGGAGAAAAACTAAAAGACAGTTTGTATTATCCTACAGAAATTCTGGAACCTTTATTGCAGGATTATTATAAAAAAATAACGACGGAAAAGAAATTTCAGTTGTTGGTTTTTAACGATAACATATTGCCTGAAAACGAAAAGAAACGAGAGAAGTTTGTCAATTCGGTTATAAAAGAAATTAACAACACTCCGTCGAAATTTGAAAAGGCAGTAAAGAAATATTCTTCGGTGTCTTACTTTGCAGAACCTGATTTTCTGGATGTTTTTTCTCTGGACAAAGCTGTGGTAGATGCCATATATGAAACACCTTTAAACAAGGTCATCTATAGAGTTTTAAACGGTATGGACTGCCTTATCTTAGTATCCGGCGAAAGGAAATACTTGGGAGAAGTGGTTCTGGATGAAATTTTTATACAGGATACTCTGGAAACAAGTAAGGTAAAAATAGAAAAAGCGTATAAAGAATTACAACAGGGAAGAAAATTCTCCGAGATCAAAAACAGCTATTTGCAGAATAACGGCATATCACAAGATGAAGGATTCTATACTAAGATCCAAAATGATGACATGTATGATTACGTAAGTAAGGAGATCAACATAAATACCGCGAACCATGAAGTATCACAACCCATTCTTTTAGAAAACGGATATGCAATATATAAATATTTATTCAGAGAGAGTTACGATACTTACGCTCTGGCAAGAAAAAAAGTCTATACCCGATTAAAAGAATCCCAGCAGGTTACTAAATTAAATGATATTCTAATAGAAGAACTAAAAGAATATCCTTTCTTTAAAGAAAATTCTCAGGAAATAACACAATTTATACATTCCCTTCCTGCTACGTATGATAAGTTTCAAAATATGAATTTTTCAAAAGAAACAGTTTTGGTAGATATAGGAGAAACTTTCCTGCTGACTAATAAGATGCTGTTGGAACAAATGAAAAAACTATCAAAAGAAGAATATCCCAATATTGGAATACTTACCCGGGATGTTGTCAGTGAGTGGGAAAATACGGCTTTACTGGATTATTACAAAGTGCATTTTTATGAATTAAACAGAATTAAGGACAGCTGGAATGATCTGGTGGATCAGCTTCTTATAAAGTTTGCATTCACCATAATTGCCCATCAGGCTCAAAACGATATTGAAGGACAGAAAGAATTCCTGAAAACAGAAGCGTCAAAATTGACCTGGGAAGAAAGAATACAGGGAACGTTTTATTATTGTTTAAACCGGGATGTCGAAAAAGAAGTGGTTCAGATGTTAAAAGATAAAAGATCCGTAGATCATATAAAAGAGTATTTCAAAGGGAAAACAGATCCGGACAAAAATGAATTAGTGGTAATAAGTCAGGGTAAATCGACCCGGGAATCTCTTAATTTACCTGTAAATGAGAAACTTTCTGAAAAAATATATGCGGTAGATTACAAAAATTTACGATTAGTAGTAAACATAGAGAGCATTGTCAAAAACGACACCATGAGTCTGGAGGAATTACAATCAACCTACATCGACGAATACATTGATTATAAAACGACACAAATAATAAAACAATTAAAAAAAGAAGCGGTTGTTAATATTAATCAAGAACAGGAGAAAATATTAGAAGAAAAATACCGTTAAATAAATTAAAAACCTGAAAAAAGACCGAAAACTAACAAAAGAATTTTAAATTTGCAGAAATATTAATCCCCCGGAATGAATAAAATACTTATAGCATTAGCCCTTTTTACCGCTACATTTAGTTATGCTCAGGAAAGAAAGATAGATGGAATTGTGGCAGTGGTCGGAGATGAGATAATTACAGAATCAGATATTAATGATGCCGAAAATTATGCACGTTCCGAAGGACAAACAGTGACGGATAAATGCAGTTTTGTAGAGACAATGATGAAAGAAAAGATCATCTTGTATAAAGCAAAGCTGGATACCCTGATTGTTGTAGGGAAAGATGAAGTTTCAAGAGAAGCAGAAACAAGATTGGATGGTTACAGGAACTATTTCGGTTCTGATCAGAACGTTCTGACCAATTTTAAATTTAAGACAATGGGAGAGCTTAAAAGTACTATTGAAACCATGATCAGAAATCAGATATATACCCAAAGAAAAATGGCGGATATAACTAAAAACGTAGATGTCTCTCCCGAATACTTAAAGGAATTTTATAAGACACACGAAGCAGAATTTCCGTTTTTAAACGAAGAGATAGAATATGCCCAGATTTTCATGTATCCGAAGTTGGCGGATAACCACAAGCAGGAATTGATAGGTCGGTTAAACACCATAAAAAAACAAATAGAAGAAGGTGCCAGTTTCGCGGATATGGCAAAAAAATATTCACAAGACCCCGGATCTGCCGAAAATGGAGGCTTAATACTAAATGTAAGAAGAGGGCAAATGGTGAAAGAGTTTGACGCCGTAGCCTTTGGTCTGGAAGAAGGTCAGATTTCCGAGCCTTTTGAAACAGAATACGGATACCATATCGTACATCTGGAAAAAAGAAGAGGACAAATCATAGACCTTCGCCACATTTTACTTATGTCGGTGCCTAATCGTGACGAGATCAGGGCTGCAATGAAAGAACTGGAAAATGTAAAAGCGGATATAAAGGCAGAGAAGATCACCTTTGATCAGGCAACATTAAAACATTCCGATGATAAATACACCAAATATAACGGAGGTTTGTTATCTAACCAACAGACAGGGGACAACCGGTTTGAAAAAATAAAGTTACCTACCAAAATTCTTTACAATCTGTCCGGCTTAGGAAAAGGAGATTTGTCGGAAGTATTTGAAGATAAGGAAAATAACAGGATTGTTGTGCGATTGTTAAAAATAGTGGATGTCATTCCTTCCCATAAAATGAATCTGGGAACAGATTACAACAGAATTAAGAAATTTGCGCAGAAAACAAAAGAGAATGAAATAATTGAAAAATGGGTGGAAGCTCAAATCCCCACTACATTTATCACCGTCCAGGACGGATATAAAAAATGTAATTTTTCCGTAGATTGGTTACAGACCGGAGAAAAGACCGGCAAATAATATTTCATACGGAGGAGGAGGAAATATCGGGAATCGTATAACATAGAAAAAGCAACAGAACAATAGAAAAGAATCATATCACCATAATCCCTTTCAGTTTTCTTAACTTTCCCCTATCTTTGTCAAAAAACAACGTAAATGTACTTTAATCAGGAAGCATTTAAGATACAAGCCAAAACCTTTTATGGTTTGGAAGACGTACTGGTACAGGAACTTAAACAACTAGGTGCTTCTAAAATCGACAAAAAAAACAGAGCTGTTGAATTTTACGGAGACCTTGGATTTCTATATAAAGCCAATTATTCCCTTAGGACAGCCCTAAAACTTCTGATTCCCGTTTATCATTTTAAAGCGAATAACGAAAAAACATTCGAGCAAAAACTAAAGCAATTCCCTTGGGAGGATTATTTCCTTATCACCCAGACGTTTGCTATAGATTCAACCGTTTATTCGGAATATTTTAATCATTCTCAATATGTTATGTTGAAAATGAAAGATGCGGTAGTAGATAGATTCAGGGAGAAATTCGGAAAAAGACCCGATGTGGACAGTCAGTCTCCGGATATAAAATTTCATCTACATATCAGCGACGACGAAGTTACCGTATCACTGGACAGCAGCGGAGCCCCCCTGTTTAAAAGAGGGTATAGAAAAGCCCGCTTTGAAGCTCCTATAAATGAAGTATTGGCAGCCGGACTGTTAAATCTGGCAGGATGGGAAGGAAAAGGAAATTTTCTGGATCCTATGTGTGGTTCGGGAACCTTGCTCATAGAAGCAGCCATGATAGCTTTAAACATTCCGGCTCAGTTACACAGAAAAAGGTTTGGCTTTATGAACTGGAAAAATTTTGATTTGGAATTGTTTGATAAGATCAAAGAAACCAGAATAAATAAGATCAGAGAATTCGGAGGGAAAATAGTCGGATATGACATTTCCCAAAAGGCGTTGCAGGCAGCAGAAATAAATATAGAAGCCGCAGACCTATCGGACTTTATAGAAATAAAAAATCAGGATTTTTTTGTTTCACAAAAAGAATTATTCCCGGTTTTATTGATTTTTAACCCTCCTTATGATAAACGAATCTCTATAGATGAAGATGAATTCTATAAAAAAATAGGAGACACCTTAAAATCCAATTATAAAAATACATTAGCCTGGTTTATCACATCCGATATTGAAGCCTATAAGAAAGTAGGGCTTCGTCCGTCCCGAAAAATAAAACTATTTAACGGGAAATTAGAATGTCGGTTTTTTCAATATGATATTTACGAAGGGAGTAAAAAAGTGAAACAATAAGTTAAAAAAAGATTAAAACATGGATTTTTTTCGTATAAATAGAAAATCAGGTAGTATATTTGCATCGGGAAAGGTTTTTTATTATCATTTATATAAGTAAAAAAGTATGAGAGTTGCTTTAATATCTTTAGATTATTACGGTTACGATAAATATATTGTTTCAGCAATGAAAGAATTAGGAATAGAAGCTGTTCATATTGATATCTATGCCAATAGATATCAGTATCCTAATCTATGGATCAGATTTAAAAATTTAATAAATAAAACATTTTTTGAATCCAACATAAAAAGAGAACATTTGGATGGGTTAATCCGTAAAGAATTGTCCCAATACGGAAAACAAGACAAGATCATAATCATTCATGCCGAATGGTTATCTCCCAAAACACTTGATTTCTGTTCCTCAAGAAGTAAGGAAATGATTGCGTATCATTACGACGGAGTACAAAGAATGCCTGCCATTTCCAATACCTTTGATTATTTTGACAGAATTTACAGTTACGATAAAAAAGATGTAGAGAAATACAATTTGGAATTTATTCCCAATTATATTTATGAACAGCACGATCTAAAAAAGAAAAATGGAATAAGAAGAGCGTTCAATATTTCCTCTTTGGATAAACGTACGCCCATATTGGAAAAAGTAGCCCAAATTCTGGACGAAAAGAAATTTTCCTATGAATTTATAGTCGTAAACAGAAAACAAATAAATCTTTATACTCCTAAAATAAGAACAAAGATCAAATATTTGAATAAAATGGTCTCCAGAGAAGAATCTCTTGAAAAAATTAAAAATTCAAATTTGATGATTGATATTCAACGACCTGAGCAGTTAGGTCTGACTTTCAGAGTTTTCGAATCATTAGGATGCCATAAGAAATTGATCACTACGAACAAAGACATCGTAAACTACGATTTCTACAATCCTGCCAATATCTTATTAATAGATGCGGAAAACATAAAAATTCCCGATGAATTCCTTAATTCGGAATATCAGGACGTCCCTGAACATATTCTGGATAAATATAACGTGAGAACGTGGGTGAAAAGAATATTGGAGTTAAACTAAACTCTTTTTCACACTTTTAACTACCTTTGCAAACTAAAAAATAAAGGGAATGCGCACCAAGTCTGTAGGAAAAAAAAGAATCAATGTTATCACCTTGGGATGTTCTAAAAATATCTACGATTCGGAAGTATTGATGAATCAGTTAAAAGCCGGAGGAAAAGAAGTGGTTCACGAACAAAAAGGAGATATTGTTGTTATCAATACCTGTGGATTTATTGATAGTGCAAAAGAACAAAGTATTAACACCATCCTAGAATGCGTTGAGCAGAAGGAAAAAGGAATAATAGAAAAAGTTTTTGTAACTGGTTGTTTGTCTGAAAGATATAAATCCGATTTAGAAAAAGAAATACCCAATGTAGATCAATATTTCGGGACAAGAGAACTTCCCTTATTGTTGAAGGCATTAAAAACAGATTATAAACAGGAATTAACAGGAGAAAGGCTGATTACCACTCCCCGGCACTACGCCTACCTGAAGATAGCAGAAGGATGTGACAGACCATGCAGCTTTTGTGCGATTCCCTTAATAAGAGGAAAATATATATCTACCCCAATAGAAAATTTAGTTAAAGAAGCGGAATCTTTAGCAAAAGGAGGAACAAAAGAACTGATTTTGATAGCTCAGGATCTGACGTATTACGGATTAGACCTGTACAAAAAAAGATCATTGTCGGATTTATTAAAAGAATTAATAAAAGTGGAAGGTATTGAATGGATCCGATTACATTATGCCTTTCCGACCGGTTTTCCTGAAGAAGTATTGGAACTTATGCGGAACGAACCGAAAATATGCAACTATTTGGATATTCCCTTACAGCATATTTCAGACGAAATCCTCAAATCCATGAAGAGAGGAACCAATAAGGAGAAAACCAACAGGCTGTTAAAAGAAATCAGAAACAAAGTTCCCGGAATAGCTATCAGAACGACCCTGATAGTCGGTTATCCCGGAGAAACTCCCGAACATTTCGAAGAATTAAAAAACTGGGTGGAAGAACAAAGATTCGAACGGCTGGGATGTTTCACCTATTCCCACGAAGAAAATACGGGTGCTTACATGCTGAACGATGATGTTTCCGAAGAAGAAAAAAACAATCGCGTAAATGAGATCATGGAAATTCAGTCTCAGATCTCTTTGGAACTGAATCAGGAAAAAGTAGGGCAAATTTTTAAATGCATCATAGATAGAAAAGAAGGAGAATATTTTGTAGGAAGGACAGAATACGATTCCCCCGATGTTGACAATGAAGTTCTGATTCCTGCCGTAAATACCTATTTACCTTCCGGAAGCTTTGTCAATGTGAAAATTACAAAAGCCGAAGAATTTGATTTATATGGAGAAGTAGTTTAAAAACCGGGTGAAAATCGAAGTATAAAACGGTAAAATTACCGGAATTCCCTGATGAGCTCAGAAAAATTACGGTAAAATTTCGTAGGTTACGTTTAATACTCCCACATTTAAACTTGCTAATTCGGAAAAAGCGGCTCTACTCAGATCAAACTCCCTTTTGGGAATAAAAGGTCCCCGATCCGTAATACGTACAACGATTTCCTTTTTATTTTCCGGATTTTTGATTTTAACCCGGGTTCCAAAAGGTAAAGTTTTATGTGCGGCTGTGAATTCATTCATATTATAGACTTCCCCACTTGAGGTCTTACGTCCGTGAAAATTTCCCCCATACCAGGAAACATATCCGTTTAACGGTGACCATACATTGTCCTTACCATATCTTTTAATACCGGAAATTTCATCACTCTCATCACCTCTGCCACTCGCCAAAGTATCATTTTGTATAGTATCCGGAACATAAGACACAGAGTTCTTATGCGAGCGGACCTTTTTTATAGATTCACTGGTATGCACTGCCGTAAAAGAAAGTGATACTAATAAAACTATTGCTAATGTTACTTTTTTCATAAATTGTTTTTGTTTCATCTCTGCCGCAAAAATACGACCAACAGAATTAAAAAATAGAGTAAAAGCTCTCGAGCCCTTTAAAAATGCAATAAAAACACGTGTACAGGCTGTAAATAAAAGGATTGTAGAGAATAGTTAAAAAAAAGTTAAATAATAAAAAAAATGTTAATATTTTTTAAGCTTTTGAAAGCCAATAATAGTATGTGATTGATAATTAATTGATTTGTATTTTGTGTATGAATTTATAAATAATAGTACCTTTGAAGACATAATTTTAAAAACAAATGAAAAAAATAATTACTCTTTTTCTGATAAGTATCTCTCTTGTTGCATGCGACTCTTCCCTAAAACAAAAGAAAAATATAAAAACGGCGGAAGAGTTCTATAAAACTTATGCAGACAGAAAAGATGTGAAAAAATTGATGGACTTCTACTCAGATTTAAATCCCCAATGGATGGATGCCGTTTCTCAATCTCCGATAACAGAAGGAAAAGAAAATATTAAGGAAATGCATAGCAGAAACTGGGAAGATAAAAACTACAAAAAACATCAGGATTATCCCTTGGCGGTTACCGTAAAAGAAATTTTAGCCAATGACAGCGTAGTAGCCGTGAGTGGAAAATATAATCCCTACTATTACAATGGAAATTTAATCAATGAAATGAAATTTACAGCTTGGTTATATTTCGATAAAGAAGGTAAAATAAAGAAGCAAATAGAATGGATGCAATATTCCATAGATGATTTACAGTACATAATAAACTTTAAACAAAACGCCCAAATACAGTAATTTTTCAGCAATTATATCAGCAATGCTCCAAATTTATTACTTTTGTAGGCTCAAAACCAAGCATAAACATGACTTCAAAAGAAATAAGACAAACTTTTCTTGATTTTTTTAAATCCAAACAACACAGCATAGTACCCTCTGCGCCTATTGTCTTAAAAGACGATCCCACTTTGATGTTTTCCAATTCGGGAATGACACAGTTCAAAGACTTTTTCTTAGGATATAAAGATCCCAAAAATAAAAGAGTGGCAGATACCCAAAAATGTTTAAGGGTTTCGGGAAAGCATAACGATCTGGATGATGTGGGAAAAGATACCTACCACCATACCATGTTTGAAATGTTGGGAAACTGGAGTTTTGGAGATTACTTTAAAAAAGAAGCCATTGCCTGGGCTTGGGAACTGTTGACGAAAGTATATAAAATCCCTGAAGACCAGCTTTATGTTACCTTTTTTGAAGGCGACCCGCAACAGGGACTGGACGGCGATACGGAAGCATTCAACTTCTGGAAAGAACACATATCGGAAGATAGAATTCTGCCGGGAAATAAAAAAGACAACTTCTGGGAGATGGGAGATACCGGACCCTGCGGACCCTGTTCCGAAATTCACGTAGATATTCGTTCCCGGGAAGAAAGGGAAAAAACAGACGGCAAAACCCTGGTTAATAATGACCATCCGCAAGTGATAGAAGTATGGAATCTGGTTTTCATGGAATTTCTCCGTAAAGCGGACGGTACACTGGAAAAATTACCCAAACAAAATGTCGATACCGGAATGGGATTTGAACGCCTTTGTATGGTTTTACAAGGGAAAACATCCAATTATGATACAGACGTTTTTACTCCCCTTATAAATAAAGTAGAAGAAATATCAGGATATAAATACGGAAAAGACACAACCGTAGACGTAGCTTTCAGAGTATTGGTCGACCACGTTCGGGCAGTTGCCTTTTCCATTGCTGACGGGCAGTTGCCTTCCAATTCCGGAGCCGGGTATGTTATCCGCAGAATTTTGCGAAGAGCCATAGGATACGCTTACAGAGTTTTAAACAAGAAAGAACCGGTTCTATATGAATTAGTTCCCGTTCTTAACTCGCAAATCGGAGAATTCTTTCCGGAAATAGCCAGACAGGAAGAACTTATCTCAGAAGTCATAAAAGAAGAAGAAGTAGGTTTTTTAAGAACTTTGGATCAGGGACTGGCAAGACTGGCAAATTTCATGGAATCAGACCCAAACCTGAAAGTAATTCCCGGAGATGTGGTCTTTGAACTTTACGACACATACGGATTTCCTTCCGACCTGTCCCGGATCATTGCAGAAGATCACGGAATTACCATAGACGAAAAAGGATTTGAAGCTGAAATGGAAAAACAAAAAGAACGTTCCAAATCAGCCACCACATTTAAAAATTACGATTGGGTGATTTTAGAAGATGATGCAGTAGAAGAATTTGTCGGGTACGATTTCGTAGAAACATATGTGAAAATAACCCGATACAGAAAAGTAGAAAACAAAGAAGGAGAATTTTACCAGTTGGTATTTCAGATAACCCCGTTCTATGCCGAAAGCGGAGGGCAGGTAGGGGATACCGGTTTCATTGAAAATCAAAACGAAAAAATAGAGATCCTGAATACCAAAAAGGAAAACAACTTAATAGTACACATCGTAAAAGAACTTCCGAAATATCTCGAATTTCCGTTTAATGCCGTAGTAGACGCTAAAAGAAGAGAAGCCATTACAAAAAATCACTCGGCTACTCATTTATTGCATGAATCTTTACGAAACGTGCTCGGAAAGCACGTAGAACAAAGAGGTTCCTATGTAGGTCCCGATTATCTACGTTTTGACTTTTCCCACTTCAGTAAAATGACTCAGGAAGAAATATTGCAGGTAGAAGCAGAAGTAAACTATAAAATATACGAACGTATAAACCTCGAAGAAAACAGAACGGTTCCATTCAAAAAAGCTACAGAGATGGGAGCAATGGCTTTATTTGGAGAAAAATACGGAGACGTAGTACGGGTGATAAAATACGGAGATTCGGTGGAGCTCTGTGGAGGTACTCACGTAAAGAACACACAGGAAATAATTTTCTTTAAAATTATGAACGAATCCTCCAGTTCTGCCGGGATTAGAAGAATTGAAGCCATTACCGGAGAGGTGGGAATTAATTTCTTAAAAGAACAGTTTTCACAATACTACCGCTTAAAAGCTTTATTAAAAAATACCGATGATCCTATCAAGTCCGTAGAAAAACTGACATCGGAAAACGAACAATTAAAAAAACAGGTAGACCGGCTGCTCAAAGAGAAAGCCTCAAACGAGAAATTACTCTGGAAGAATTCCCTGACGTCTATCAACGGAGTCAATTACATAGGAACGATTACAGATTTAGATAATGCATGGGTTAAAGACCTTATTTTTCAACTAAAAAAAGAAATAAATAACCTTTTCATAATTATTGGCACCAAAACAGATAATAAACCCACCCTGTCCATAGGAATTTCAGATGATCTGGTTAAATCCGGAAACATACACGCAGGAAATGTAGTTAAAGAACTCGCCCGAGAGATCAAAGGAGGAGGAGGGGGGCAGCCTTCTTTTGCTACAGCAGGAGGAAGTGATATTTCAGGGTTGGATAAAGCCATACAAAAATCCAAAAGCTATTTGGGATAGATTGTTAGCCGAAATACAGGAAAAGAGTATTTTAATGCTAAAAATCTCCGTTTAAGCATTAATTTAGTAAAAAACCTTGTTTTTAACGAATTAACACGTGGTATCTTTTTTATTAGTAACGAATTACGAGTTTAATTCCCTAATGGTGTCCATTAAAAATTTAAAAAGCATAAGTTATTCATTATGAGATAGCTATGTTCTAATAGATATTTTGGGTTAAAATCAAAAACGAAAAAACAAAACACCAACGCCTTTGTTTCTCCGGATTATTTTTTTCCTGTTTAGCGAATACGCTATAGTACAGATTTACCCCTATTTTCATAATTCAAGACTATTATAATTTCTTACTACCACCCATCCTGTCAACTTCTTTCCTTCAGGAGTAGTAATAACATACCAGTAAGAAGTTGTCGGAACATTTCTTCCCAAATATTTACCATCCCATTGGATATTTCCGGATGCAGACGTTGCTTTTTTCTCAAATAGTAATTTCCCGTATCTGTCATAAACCTGTACAAGAGTACCTTCCCTTAAATTCCTTAGTACCCATGCATCATTAATACCATCCCCATTAGGAGTAATCGCATTAGGA
>JAISMV010000065.1 GCA_031276535.1 Flavobacteriaceae bacterium | reverse complement strand
TTAAGCTCTTTTGAGCGTCTTTTTTACTTTTTCTTCTTGATTTAGCCCGCTAAATCTTCAAATAAAAAGCAAAAAATCCATCTCAAAAATAGCAATAAAAAATAATCGCAATAAAATTTGAACAGGCTCTATAAAAAAGCGATATTTCTTTACTTTTTTTTGTCATAAATAACTAGGTGTCAATGTTTTCAATCATAGGGTGTTACATTTTACTCTCTCTCCTCAGAGGCTTCCCTTCGTACTTGGGATGGCAAAATTACTATCGGTTTGTTTCACCGCCATTTTAATTGCTTTTGCAAAAGCTTTAAAAATAGCCTCTATTTTATGGTGTTCATTTTCTCCTTCGGCTTTGATGTTGAGATTGCATTTTGCATTATCACTGAATGATTTGAAGAAATGGTAAAACATTTCGGTGGGAAGTTCTCCGATTTTTTCCCGTTTAAATTCCGCATTCCAAACAATCCAGGGTCTTCCGCCAAAATCGATTCCTACCTGTGCCAGACAATCATCCATAGGAAGTAAAAAACCGTATCGTTCGATTCCCTTTTTGCTTCCTAATGCCTGCAAGATCGCTTCTCCTAATGCAATTCCTGTGTCTTCTACCGTGTGATGTTCGTCTACCTGCAAATCACCGTTCACGGTGACGAATACATCCATGTTTCCGTGTCGGGCAATCTGGTCCAGCATATGGTCAAAAAAACCGATTCCCGTATGTACGGAACTCTTTCCGGATCCGTCCAGATTAATTTCCACGGAGATTTGGGTTTCTTTGGTATTGCGAATCACTTTTGCCTTTCGAGGTTGTTTTTTAAGATATTGGTAGATTTCCGCCCAACGGGTAGTTGTCAGATCCGATTCATTATTTGTTTCATTACCTAAATAAATAGATTTGGCATTCAGGTTCTTAGCCAGTTGAATATCCGTCAAACGGTCTCCAATCACATAGGAATTAGCCAGGTCGTAATTTCCTTTTATATAATGGGTTAACATGCCGGTTCGGGGTTTTCGGGTAGGAAGATTCTCATGTTCGAAACTTCGGTCAATAAGGATCTCTGAAAACACAATTCCTTCATTTTTAAAGGCTTGTATGATTTTATTTTGTGCAGGCCAGAAAGTATCTTCAGGAAAAGAGTCGGTTCCTAAACCATCCTGATTGCTCACCATAACCAATTCATAGTCCAGCTCATGAGCGATTTTTGACAGATTTTGAAAAACACCCGGATAAAATTCCAGTTTTTCCAGACTATCCAGCTGAAAATCCACGGGGGGTTCAATCACCAATGTTCCGTCTCTGTCTATAAAAAGTACTTTTTTCATAATTTTTGTAGTATTTGAAGTAATTTCCGGTTTTCTTCAGGAGTTCCGATGGTAATCCGAAGGCTGTTTTTAATTTTTGTCGTCTGATTCCTCACGATGACCCCCTGCCTGAATAATTCCGTGAAGACCTTGTCTGCATCGGAAAATTTGACTAAAAAGAAATTGGCATCTGAGGGATAAATTTTAGTAACAATAGGAAATTTCTCCAATTCCTGCCGTACTTTTTCTTTTTCGGAAAGAATAATAACTTTTCTTTCTTCAAACTCATTTTCTTTATTTAAAGCTTCTAAAGCTGCTTTTTGGTTTAAAACACTCACGTTATACGGATATTTCACCTTGTTTAGCAGTGCGATGATCTCTTCACCTGCATAAGCCATTCCGACACGAGCCCCGGCAAGCCCCCAGGCTTTGCTTAAGGTTTGAAAGATAACCAGATTAGGATATTGAGCAAGTTTGGAAAGGTAGGATTCCTGACGGGAAAAATCTATATAGGCTTCGTCAATAACCGTAATTCCCCGGAAATTGTTGAGAATGAAATCAATGTCCTGCTGCCGTATATCATTGCCGGTAGGATTGTTGGGCGTACAAAGCACGATAATTTTCAGATGTTCATCGTCAAAATATTTTCGGGCTTCTTCTATATTGATCTGAAAATCATCAGTGAGCGGAATATCAATAATTTCCACTTCGTTGAGGTCTGCTGCTACCTGATACATTCCGAAAGTAGGATTGAAGATCATTGCTTTGTCTTTCGTCGGATTGCAAAATATGCGGTAGATATGGTCGATGATTTCATCGCTTCCGTTGCCGATAAAAATATTCTCAGCCGGAATATTCTTTATTTCACTGATTTTCTGTTTTAAAACCTTCTGATAGGGGTCGGGATAACGGTTATTCTCTCCGAAAGGGTTTTCATTGGCATCCATATATATACCTTCTGCTCCTCCGGATTCGCCTCTTGCGCTGGAATACGGCTTTAATTTAAGGATACCGGGGCGTACAAGTTGTTGTATGTTCGAATTCATGTCTTTTTTAGAGTAATTTTTTAATTAGTTTGATCCACAGTTCGGTATTTTTATATTTAATGGTATAAAATTTATCCTTCTATCAATCTGATTGTTACCGCGTTTTTGTGAGCGTGTAGATGCTCGGCTTCCGCCATTAATTCAATGGTTTTTCCTATGTTTTTCAATCCTTCTCGTGTTAGTTCCTGAAAAGTAATTTTCTTGATAAAACTATCTAGAGAAACTCCGCTGTAATTGCGCGCATATCCGTTAGTTGGCAATGTGTGATTGGTTCCGCTTGCATAATCTCCGGCGCTTTCGCAACTGTAATTTCCTAAAAATACCGATCCGGCATTTTCAATTTCAGGAATGTATGTCTTTGCATTTTTTACCGCCAGAATCAGGTGTTCCGGAGCATATAAATTGCTGAATTCTATACATTCGTTTACATCGGAAAGTACGATTGCCCTGCTGTTTTCCAATGCTTTTTCTGCAATTTCTTTTCTCGGCAGAACTTTTAACTGAGCTTTTATTTCAGCAAGGGTGCGTTCCAAAACAGATTCGTCCGTGGTGAGCAGAATTACCTGACTGTCTACTCCGTGTTCCGCCTGAGAAAGTAAATCGGCAGCGAGAAAACCGGGATTAGCCTGCGGGTCGGCAATAACCAGAACTTCACTTGGGCCGGCAGGTAGATCAATATTGACTTTAAATTCCTGAGCATATTGTTTGGCTGCGGTAACGTATTGATTTCCCGGTCCGAAAATTTTATATACGGAAGGAATGGTTTCTGTTCCCAGAGTTAGGGCAGCAATGGACTGAATTCCTCCCACTTTATAGATTTCCGATATTCCGGTGGTTTGCGCAGCGAATAGAATAGCGGGATGAATCTTTCCATTTTTATTGGGAGGCGTACAAAGTACGATTTGCTTACATCCGGCGATTTTTGCCGGAACAGCCAGCATTAACACGGTTGAAAATAAGGGAGCTGTTCCCCCGGGGATGTACAATCCTACTTTTTCAATAGCGCGTGATTCCCGCCAGCATTTTACACCGGCTTGGGTCTCTACCGGTTGAACGGCTTCTTTTTGAGATAAATGAAATTTTTCTATGTTGCTTCGGGCTTGAAGAATTGCCTGTTTAAGCTCCGTTGAAATCAGGGTTTCCGCCTCTTTTAGTTCTTCTTCGGAAACCTGTATGCCGGAAAGCGCTACATGGTCAAATTCTAAAGTATATTTTTTCAGTGCTTCATCACCGGAATTTTTTACCTCTTCGAATATTTTACGAACCGTTTCCTGCAAAGAAATTTTTTGAGTTTCAGGTCGCACGGTCAACTTCTGCCAAAACTCTTTTTTAGGATATTTTAGTACTTTCATATTTTGGAATTGACAAATTTCATTTTTTCACTTTATAGTTCTAAATCTCACTTTTATATAATCATTTTTTCAATAGGAATAACCAAAATTCCCTGAGCTCCCAATGTTTTCAATTGGTCGATTTTACTCCAGAAATCGTCTTCTTTTATTACAGAGTGAATGCTGCTCCAGCCTTCTTCCGCCAAAGGAAGAACCGTAGGGCTTCTCATTCCGGGAAGCAGGGCGGTTATTTGTTTGATAGCTTCATTAGGGGCATTTAATAAAATATATTTATTTTCTCTGGAGTAAATCACGGATTGAATTCTGAAAAGTAACTGATCTAGAATCTGTTGTTTTTCTTCAGGCAGATCAGGAGATTTGATTAATACGGCTTCGCTGTAAGCAATGGTTTCCACTTCTTTTAGTCCGTTCATCAGGAGAGTGCTTCCGGTGCTTACAATATCGAAAATGCCATTGGCAAGCCCTATTCCGGGGGCAATTTCCACACTTCCGCTGATCTCTTCAATTTCTACATTCAGTCCGTTTTTCCTGCAAAAGTCGTTCAGAATCTTGGGATATGTAGTTGCTATTTTTTTGTTATTAAAATAGGATATTCCCGTATAACTTTCGTCTTTAGGAATAGCTAAAGACAATCTGCAATTTCCGAATCCGACTTTTCGTACGGTTTCTACTTTTCGGTTTTTCTCCCAAACTTCATTTTCTCCCAAAATTCCAATATCGGCTACGTTTTGTTCCACGTATTGTGGAATATCGTCATCTCGAAGAAATAAGATTTCAATAGGAAAGTTGGAAGAAACCGTCATCAGTTTCTGATTGCCGTTGGGAATTTTAATGCCGCACTCCCGCAACAGGCTCAGAGATTTTTCACTTAATCGTCCGCTTTTTTGAATTGCAATTTTTAATTTGCTCATAGTTTTATTTTCTATTTTTAACCTTGAGTATGCTCCTGCATAAAAAAACCGCCGGATTACTCAGGCGGTTTTATTTATTTTGACATATATACAAAATCAGTCATCTACCTTACCTGAATGCAAGCTAATAAATGATGATGATGTAAATGTAATTTATTCATTTTTAAATCTTCGTTGATGGAACAAATGTATAAAATTTTTTTAAAATAACAATAAAAAACAAATTAAAAAATTATTAATCGGATTTAGTCCGGTTTGTAAATCGAATTTTATGTTTTTATGAATTTATAATTTTAAACTTTAAATAATCGTATTGTTTCTAAATGAATCGGGACTATTTAATAACTTTATCATTCCTTATCGTTATTCGTATTTTTGTCTATATCATCAACTTCCAGATCTTTTTTAAGATAGGAAGGTAAATCTAATCCTGCCATATTAAACAGATCATTAAGCGGCGGAACGGATTTCATCATTCCTGAGATGAAATTGGCAGTGGTGGTATTGCCGTTTTCTGAATTCTGCCCCGCAGAGTCCCAAACCGTAATTTTATCAATTTTGATATTTTTAATGGCTTCCACCTGAGTTTTAATCAGTTCAGGTAGTTTTTCTATCAACAATAACTGGAATGCCTGAGCAGGATTTCCTCCGGCAGAGCTGACAACTTCCCGATACCCTTCTGCCTGTCTGGTTAGTATTTCATATAGACCTTTGGCTTCCGCTTCCATCTTTGCATAAATGGCATCGGCTTCTCCTTTGGCTTTTTCTCTTACTTTTTCCGCTTCCGCCTGAGCATCAATGATGATCTTCTGTTTGGCTATCTCCGCGGGAATTACAATGTTGGCAACCTGAGTGGCTCTCTCTCTTTCGGAGCGGGCAATTTCCGCCTTTTGTTCTGCATGGTAAGATTCCTCCAGAGCTTTTGCCTGTTGGATCTTTTCTGCGGAAATAGCGATTTTCATAGCTTCTGCTTCTTTTTCTCTCCTTAGGGCATCGGAACTGGCTATGGCGATTTTAGCTTCGTTTTCCCCCTGAATGGCAATTGCATTGGCTTCGGAGGTCTTCACTCTCGTATCTCTCTCTGCTTCTGCTTTTCCGATGGCTTCATCTTTCACGGCTGAAGCAATGCTGATTTCCTTATCCTTTTGGGTAATGGCTATCTTCACGTCTCTGTCCCGCAAAGTTTCCGCTATTTGTGTATCTCTTTCTCTGTCGGCATTAGCCTTTCCTGTTTCTCCGATCTTTTCTTGTTCGGCAACGGAAATTTTGGCTTCGTTGACAGCTTTGGCAGCAGCTTCTTTTCCTAGTGCTTCAATATAACCCGATTCGTCGTTGATATCCGTTACATTTACGTTGATGAGTTTTAGTCCGATCTTTCTCAACTCGGTATCGACGTTATTTGAAATGTTATCCAAAAATTTGTCTCTGTCGGAGTTGATTTCTTCGATCGTCATCGTTGCTATGACCAAACGCAACTGACCGAACAGAATATCTTTCGCCAATTCCTGAATCTGGTTGGGAACCAATCCTAACAACCTTTCAGCGGCAGTATTCATATTTTGGGGTTCGGTGGAAATAGCGATGGTGAAGCGGCAGGGAACATCAACCCGGATATTTTGTTTACTCAAAGCATTGGTGAGATTGGCTTCAATGGAAATGGGTTTCAGATCCAGATAGGCAAAATCCTGAATAACGGGAATAATAAAGGCTCCACCTCCATGAATACATTTGGCGGAACTGCCTCCGGTCTTTCCGTAAACGACCAGAATTTTATCGGATGGACATCTTTTAAATCTGGAAAATAAGGCTGCTACGATAACAAATAAGAGGACAACAGCAACAAAAAGTATGATAAACAACATATTTTACGTTTTTATTATATTTATATAAGTTAAATTTTTTCTACTAATACTAAATTCGGGCTTTCTATTTTTATGACTCTGACAGGGGCTCCGGTTTCTATTCTTTCATTTTTAGAAATGCTGTCTATTTCCCGTACAGAACCGCGTATGCTGATGGAGATCTTCCCTTTTCCTTTTTTATTTTCCGGTATGGGTATATACACTTCCGCCACTTGATTGAGGGTGTCTTCTATCCTGAAGGAATTATCTTCCGCCAGTTTCATAAGTTGTCTCAATATGATAAAGAACATGGCTATGAACAAAATTCCCACAAAGACCGCTAGAGCCATCAGTAAGATACGGTTTGAAATGATGCCTGAAAAAGAAATCCCCGTCCAGCTAAATCCTAATAGAAAGTTGATAAGATTTCTGAAAGAGAACAGTTGAAACGGTTCTCCTCCGCCACTTAAATCCCCTCCGTCGAAATCAGCCTGAGTGCCGTCAAAAGCATCGGTTCCGATAAAAGTGAGTACAGCCTGAACGATAAAAACAAGAGTGGAGAAAATGGCAATGCACCAATAAATTTTTTGATCTAATTCTAACTGGTTAAATAAATCCATAACCGATAAATATTAAAATATTTTCTTTTCAAAGTTAAGGAAAATATTCATGATTTTGTACGGATGTTTCTAAAGAAAAATCAAATTATTCGGACTGTCGGCAGATACAACTTTCTATTTGAATTAAACTTAATTCGGAATCAGCATCAAATAGTACAGAAATGTTATTAATTCTGAGTTTGATACGTTAAAACAGGTAAATCGACAGAGATATGAGAAATAAGGCGGAACAAAAAACTTCCTTCCGTAAAGAGGTACGAAATGCCTTATACTATAAAGATACGAAAAAATTTCCTTTTCACCAACTATTTTTCCTTTCCACCATCTTTCCAGCTTCTTACCTTGAATTCCGGTGGATTTCATCCATTGGTTATGTGGAGATTGCATATTTGTCTATAAAAAAACCGGTGGAAAATCGCACCGGTTTGATTATTTGTTTTGTATGTCTTGTAACTTATTTCAGGACGGGATAAATTTTCACCGACTCTTAATCGACTCCTCCTCCCAAAGCTTTATACAAATCTACAGAAGCTTGTAATTGTTCAAGTTTGTCATTTACCTGACTTAATTTTGCGTTTAAGAGGTTTTGTTCAGCGGTTAAAACTTCCGTATAGTTGGCATTGCTGTAAAGTAATAATTCCTGAGTATATTCTACGGATTTTTGTAAAGATTCTATCTGTAATCCCCGATTATAATTTTTACTCTTGGCTTTTTCATAGGCAAACAAGGCATTGGAAACTTCTATACCGGAGTTTAAAACGGAGTTTTTAAAGTTTAATAAAGCTTCTTCCTGTTGAGCCTGACTTATTTTAAATTGGCTTTTCAATTTACCCTGATTAAATATCGGTTGAGTCAAACCGCCTACTATATTGGTAAACAGGTTGGAATAATCGAAAAAATTAGTCAGATTTTTTGAGGTTGAATATCCAGCGCTTCCTGTTATTGTCAACGAAGGATATAAAGAGGCTCTGGCTATGTTTGTTTTCTCAAAAGCAGCACGGTAAGCATATTCATACATCATTACATCCGGTCTTCGGGATAATAGCTGGGCAGGAACTCCATAATCAAGCTGAGCCGGCACGGTTTGCTGTATTATGGAAGATCTTTGAATAGTACCCGGGATTCTTCCTACAAGATAACAGATAGTGTTTTCCAACGATTTGATATTTTGTTCCAGATTGGGAACACTGATTTGGGTGGCATACAATAGGGCTTTGCTTTGCTCAACGGCTGCACCGGTTACTATATTGGCTTCTTTCAGGTATTGTATGGTTTGAACATTCTCTTTTAACAGTTTTATGGTGTTGAGGGTTATTCTTAGTTGTTCATCCAGAGCAATAAGAGAATAGTAGCTGTTGGCAATGTTAGCTACCAATGAAGTCTGTATAACCCTTTTATACGCTTCACTTTGAAGGTAAGAGGCTAAAGCGGATTTTTTCGCACTGGTTATCTTTCCCCAAATATCTAATTCCCAGCTTGCAGAAGCAGCTAATTGAAACACTTCCGAACGAGCCTTTATGCCATTTCCCTGAGTTATGTTCCGTTCATTATTCGTATAAGACGCTTCTGCGGCCAGAGTAGGGAAATATCCCAGTTTGGAAGAAGATAATGCGGCTTCCGTTTGTTTTATTCTCGCTGCGGCAATCTGTAAATCAAGGTTATTAAGAAGCCCTTCATTTATCAGGTTTTGCAGGTCCAGGTCATTAAAGTATTCTTTCCAGGGAATATCGGCTATTGTGGTGCTGTCTTTGATAACCATATCCCTGTATAACTTGTCGTCTGTTATTTCGGGTTTTTCATACTTGGCTGTTATACATGATGTCAGCGCCATAGCCAATATCAACATTGATATATACCGGATCTTTTGAATTTTCATTCCTTATTTTATTTTATTATTGTATTAGTTCATCATCGTCATCGTCACCTTTCCCATAACGTTCTCTTTCCACTGTAACAGGTTTTTGGGTTATTTTTTCCTGTAAGATTTGGAAGGTAACAAACAGCATAGGGGTGACCACTAATCCTATTATGGTACCGATTAACATTCCTCCGATCGCGGTAGTACCGATAGAACGGTTTCCTACGGCACCGGCGCCTGTTGCCAACATCAAAGGGAGCAATCCGAAGATAAAGGCAAAGGAGGTCATTAGGATAGGTCGCAAACGGGCAACGGCTCCTTCAATTGCGGCATTTACAATGCTCATTCCCTGCCGACGGCGTTGTATGGCATATTCAACTATCAAAATAGAGTTCTTTGCCAATAAGCCGATAAGCATGATCAAGCTGATTTGCAGGTAAATGTTGTTAGTAATGTCAAAAATTCCGGCAAATAAAAAGGCTCCTGCCAAACCGATAGGTAACGAAATGATAATGGATAAAGGCAAGATATAACTTTCATACAGAGCTGCCAGTAGGAAATAGACAAAGATTAAACATAATAAGAAAATGTACAAAGTTTGGTAGCCGCTGTTTTGTACCTGTTCTCTTGACATTCCGGAATATTCGAAAGAATATCCCTGAGGAAGTGTTTGAGCGGCAACTTCGTCAATTACCTTAATAGCATCTCCTGCACTATAACCCGGAGCGGGTTGTCCGTTGACAGACATGGATTGATACATGTTAAACCTTTGCAGGGAATGAGGTCCGTAAACTCGTTTTAAGGTGATAAATCCTGAGATAGGAGCCATTTCACCGGTATGGGTTCGTACGTACATTCCATTCAGGTCTTCTATATTTTTTCTGTATTTAGGATCTGCCTGAATCATCACTTTAAACTGCTTTCCAAATTGGTTGTAGTTTGAGGCATATAATCCTCCGATATAACCTTGCAGAGCACTTAAAATATCCGTTACGGCTAATCCCGCCTGTTTTACTTTAGGAACATTTACATTGATTTGATATTGTGGGAAGTTCGGATTGAATGAGGTAGATGCATACATAATTTCAGGGCGTTGATTTAATGCACCTAAAAATTTACCGCTTACTTCATAGAATTTGCCTATATCTCCTCCGGTTTTGTCCTGCAGCTGAAATTCAAAACCGTTGGAAAGCCCGAATCCCTGTAATGTCGGCGCTCCGAAGAAAAGAATTTTAGCTCCCTTGATATGCGCGGTTTTCATAAACAATTGCTGCACTACATCGTCAATTTTAATTTTCGGACGTTCTCCCCAAGGTTTTAATTTTACAAGAATTACCGCATAATTTCCTCCCAAACCATTCATAAAGCTGAGTCCGCTAAGTTGTGCCACATCGGATACTCCGTCAATACTTCTTGCTATTTCGTTTACCTGACGGGAAATTTCTTTAGATTGTTCAAGGGTGGATGCAGGAGGCAGGCTGATGTCACTCATAATGAATCCGCTGTCTTCCCGAGGTACAAAGTCCGAAGGAGTGATTTGCACCAGATAATACAGGATACCGCTAAAAACTAAAATAATGGCAAAGGCGCTCCATTTTGCTTTGGTCGTCCAAATGAGCACTTTTTTGTATTTACCGGTCATATTTTCAAAAGCGATGTTGAATCCGTTTTTTAATTTTTGAACAAATCCATGGCTTTCATGTCCTTCTTTATGAGGTCTTAGAAAAACGGCACAAAGAACGGGACTTAGCGTTAGGGCGTTAACTGCGGATAGGATAATGGAAACAGCCAACGTTAGTCCGAATTGCTTGTAAAACACTCCGGATGTTCCCCCAATGAAACTTACCGGAATAAATACGGCAGACATTACCAAAGTAATGGCTATTATGGCTCCGGCTATTTCATCCAGTGCGTGGAGTGATGCTTTTTTAGGATTTTTCATCCCGTTTTCCATTTTGGCATGTACTGCCTCGACGACGACTATCGCATCATCCACTACAATACCAATTGCCAAAATTAAAGCGAATAAGGTTAATATGTTGATGGTAAATCCGAATAGCAACAGGAAAAAGAAAGTACCTACGATCGCTACAATAACAGAGATTGCCGGAATCAGAGTAGATCTTAGATCCTGAAGAAAGACCAATACTACGATAAATACCAGAATGAAAGCTTCAATTAAGGTATGAATTACTTTTTCTATGGAAGCATCCAGAAAATCATTGGCATTCATCATAAAGATAGTTTCTATTCCCGGAGGAAAAGAACTTTTGGCATCTTCCAGTACCTTTTCCACTTCGTTAATGATCTGTTGTGCGTTAGAACCGGCTGTTTGGGCTACGGTCATCACGACCGAGGGATACCCGTTTACCGAGGAGACTACCTGATAGCTTTCGGAACCGACTTCGATTGTGGCTATGTCTTTTAATCTCAATATATCTCCATTAGGAAGAGATTTTAAAACTATGTTTTCAAATTGTTCCGCACTGGTCAGTCGTCCGACATATTTCAATGTATATTCAAATGTCTGATTGCTGTTTTCTCCCAGAGCACCGGGAGCGGCTTCCAGATTTTGTTCCGCCAGAACGGCACTAACATCGGAGGGGGTAATGCCGTAATTTGCCATAACATCCGGCTTTAGCCAGATACGCATGGAATAGGTATTGGCGCCTCGGGTTTGAGCATCTCCTACTCCGGGAATCCTCTTTATCTGGGGCAGTATGTTTATGTTGGCATAGTTCTGAAGGAACTTTTGATCGTAATTTTTATTTTTACTGATCAGTGATATGAAGAGAATGTTGCTGCTCTGTGCTTTTTGTACGGTTACTCCGTTTCTGGTTACTTCGGCAGGGAGTAAGCTGTTAGCCCGGGCAACTAAATTTTGTACGTTTATGGCTGCTATATCGGGGTCGGCATCTTGTTTGAAGTAAACGGTAACTGAAGCGCTTCCGTCGTTTCCGGCACTGGAGGTCATATAGGTCATGCCTTCCACTCCGTTAATTTGTTCTTCCAACGGGATAATTACACTTTTTGTTACCGCATCAGCATTCGCTCCCGGATAGTTTGTCCATATTTGTACGGTAGGGGGAGCGATCTCAGGATATTGAGCTACCGGCAAAGAGATAATTCCCAAGATTCCCAAAATCACAATTATAATGGATATAACTGTGGAAAGAACGGGTCTTTCGATAAATATTTTAAGCATTGTGTTATTTCTATTTCTATTTCTTTTTTAACTTATAAATTAATGGTTGTAATAATCAGATTTGATTTTAAAATTAAAGTTGTGGTTTTATTTCTGTCCCTTCTTTCAGGTTTTGGATTCCATCTATTACAATTTTATCGTTTACATTCAGACCGGAATTAACTACAAAGGATTGTCCGTCGGGAGTAGGGGTAACTTTTAGGGTTACTTGTTTTACTTTGTTGTCTTTTTGTACGACAAATGCAAAAGTTTGACCTTGTAATTCGAAAGTGGCTTTTTGAGGGATTACTATCGTATTCTTAATGGTTGTACTAATACGTATGGAACCGGTAGAACCACTTCTTAAAATGCCCTGAGGATTTACAAAGCTTGCTCTGAAGTTGGCAGCTCCTGTTCCTGTGTTAATAATCCCATTGATGGTTTCTATTCTGCCTTTTTCGGCATATTCGGAGCCATCGGACAAGATCAGACGAACCGGTTCCGATCTTTTGATCTTTTCAGCTTGTGTAGCTCCGGGAGTGTCTTTGAGAAAATTCAACAATTGTTTTTCGTTCAATGAAAAATAAACGTACACATTTGCCGTATTGGCTACTGTTGTTAAAACGGTATTGCTGCTAACTAGACTTCCCAGACGGTAAGGTATGGAACCGACAATTCCGTTTACGGGGCTGGTAATTGTAGTATATGACGAGTTTGTCAGGGCTATGGACAGGGCTGTCTGAGCCTGATTCAATGCTGCTTTTTTTGCCTGAAGCGCGTATTGGGCTGCTTCCAGTTGATATTTGCTTACAATTCCTTTTTCAATCAGAGGGGTAATTTTATTTACATCCATCTGGGCATTGTTTACTTCAGCTGTGGCGGTTTTAATAGCGGCTTCTGCATTTAATACACTCTGTTTGTATTGAGGGGCATCCAGAGTAAACAGAACCTGACCTTTTCTTACGGAAGAACCTTCGTCTACATTGATGGTTTTTATAAAGCCTTCCACCATAGGTCTGATCTCAATGTCTTCTTCCCCTTTAATGGTGGCAGGGTAGTCCGTTTCCAGCACGGCGGTCTGTGTGCTTATCGCTTTGACCGGATACGGTGAAACCTGATCCGCTTTTCCGGCAGTGCCGCTTTTGTTGTCATCTTTACAGGATATACAGAATGTGGAAGTTATCGTTGTGATTAATAAAGCTATGATTGATGTCTTTCTGAGTTTCATATTTCTGATTTTTCTATATTTATATTATTGTACAATTTATTTCTCCGTATTTTTGTCTGAATTCTTCTTTTGTGTATTCATCGCTCATCAGTAAGGTGAGTAAATTTTCCTGAAACATTTTTTGTTGTTCTTTCAGGGGGCTGAAAAAAGAATCGTTAAATTTTTTGATTATCTGGGTAGCGCTTTCAATAATCTTTTTTCCTTCATCGGTTAGTGATATAAGCCGGGTTCTTGAATCTTTTTCACTGATTTTTCTTTTTATCCATCCTTTCTTTTGCAGAGTACGCAAAACGGTAGAAGTAGTCATAGGATCCACTTCTGCTTTGTCTGAAAGGTTTTTCTGGGTAATCTCAAACTGCTGGGTCTCGCCCCACAGGATGCCAAACAGTAATAAAAGCTGACTATGGGTTAAATCAATATGTCTAAAACTTTTTTTAAATTCTCTTTGCCAAAGGTTATTGACTTTCCAAAGAAAAAATCCGGTCTTATCACTATCTGTAATATTTGAAAAAAAATCTTTATACTGTTGCATATTTTTAGGGTTTATAGATCAAAAACGTATATTTTAACAGGTTTAGTATATTGAAAACATGGCTATACTGAAAAATAGTTTAAAGTTATCACTGAATTAGCAGATATTATAATTATTAATATGTGTACTTACTTTTGCTTTCTTTGTCAAATAATATGCCAAAAACCTTTGAAACATACTCCTCATTAATTTAATTTTAATTACGGAATATACTATGTAAGAAAGGTATTTTTTTAAGTTTCTGATTATTACCGTTTTTTCAGCGGCTTATTTTATCAACAAAAAATTCCTGCTTTTTCTGTCACATTAAGAGCCTGTTTAAATTTTATTCAAATATTTATTTTTAGGTTCTACTATTTCCCGATAACTGAAATAATTATTTGTCATTTGCCATATGCACGGTAAGTTGAGGGAAAGGAATGTTAATATTAGCCTGAGTGAACTTATCATAAATGGTTTCATTAAGATAAAAGTAAACTGTCCAGTAATCCGCAGATTTTGTCCAGACTCTTATAACGAAGTCAACAGAGTTGTCATTTAATTTTGTCAGACCGACAAAAGGCTCGGGAGTTGTTAAAATCAGGGAACTGGAACCGATAATTTCGTTCAGGACATCTTTCACTTTTGTCAGAGGAGTTCCGTAATCAACGCCGATCGTTATGTCCACTCTTCTTTTGGGTTGTGTGGAATAATTGAGTATGTTTCCGGTTGAGAGGGGACCGTTGGGAATATAAATGGTTTTGTTGTCAAGGGTCGTTAAGATCGTATATAAAATGCCAATGGATTTGACGGTTCCTTCCTGACCTTGTACGGAAATATAATCTCCGACTTTGATGGGTTTGTTGAACAAGACCATAACTCCTCCTGCGAAATTTCCCAAATTGTCTTTCATGGCCATACCTACAGCCAGTCCGGCAGAGGCTATCAGAGCGGCAAAGGATGTGGTCTGGATTCCCAAAACTCCGATGATGGACATTACCAGCATTAATGTCAGAGTGATGTTTACCAAACTTGCTAAAAATGACTTGACGGATTGGTCTATTTTTTTTCGTTCTAAAATTTTGGCAATGACTCTTTCTACCCATTTGATGCAGAATCGTCCGACGTAATAAACCAATATACAGGTTATTATTTTTATTCCCAATTCATATCCCAGCTCCATCAGCCAGCCTGCTAATTTTTCTAAAGCAGTGGGATTAAGCATTTCATTAATAACTTGTAACATATTCATATTAAGAAATATCCTGACATAGTTCAACTAATACTCCATTGGTAGATTTAGGATGCAGAAAAACTACCAGTTTGTTATCCGCGCCTTTTTTGGGAGTTTCATTCAAAATTTCAAAGCCTTCGGATTTAAGACGCTCCACTTCTTCTTCTATATTATCCACAGCGAAAGCTATGTGATGAATACCTTCACTTTTCTTTTCCAGATATTTGGCAATGGCACTATTTTCTTTTGTTGCCTCCAATAATTCTATTTTACTTTCCCCGATCATGAAAAATTCGGTTTTTACCCCTTCACTTTCCACTTCTTCGGTTTTGTAGGAGTCATGACCTAAAAGTTTTGCAAATAATAATTTAGATTTCTCCAAGTCTTTCACGGCAATGCCCAGGTGTTCTATTTTTCTCATAAATTCTTTAATTAACAAAGGATAAAATTACATAAATTAAATTAAAAGTAAGTGAAAATAATTAAAAAAATAAATCGGATAATGTGAAAACAATCTCGAATTAAAATTTTACGGAGTGGCTAAAATTCCATAAATTTGTGAAATCTTATGGAAAGCAACAGACAAAAGAAAATAAATCAGTTATTACAGGAAGAATTAGCTGAGATTTTTCGCAAACAATCTGCGGATACGGGTAAAAATATTCTTATTTCCGTGACGGATGTAAAAACCTCTCCGGATCTGGGCGTAGCAAAAGTATATTTAAGTGTCTTTCCTCAAAGATACAGGAATCCCATAATGAAAGAGATAAGTGTGGTGAATTCCCAAATTCGTAAAGCTCTGGGAAATAAATTAGCTAAGCAGCTACGACAAATTCCGGAATTGCTTTTCTATTTGGATACAACATTAGATGATGTTGAAAAAATAGAAAAGGCTTTAAAAGGTAAAGACGAAAATCCTATATTATAATTTGTGAAAAATCTATCCTGGTATATAGCTTTTAGATATTTTATCTCAAAAAAAAGTACTCAGGCAGTTAGCATTATTATGTACACCTCGCTGGTTGCCATATCCATAGCTACGTGTGCGATGTTTGTAATTCTTTCTGTATTTAGTGGGTTGGAAAGTTTTAACATTAAGCTTTTCAGTGATATAAATCCGGATTTGAAAATTTTGCCTGTATCGGGAAAAACGTTGTCGGATGTAAACAGAGTTGAAAAGATATTATCTTCACATAAAGACGTAGAGGCATATACCAAGGTCATTGAGGAAAAAGTATATGTATTGTTTGATGAAAAAGACGAGATAGCTTTCCTAAAAGGAGTAGACGAAAACTTTCTTAAAGTTGTGAAGATAGATACGTGCTTTCAGGCAGGTAAGTTTCCTGACATTTCCACCAATGATGAAGCCGCTTTTGGAAATGCATTGGCGTATCGTTTGGGAATTCCCGTAGATGAAGAATTTTTCACTTCTCTGTATATGCCCAAGCCGGGAAAAGGATTGCTGACAAATACGGACGATGCTTTCGAGAAAGCTCAGGTACATATGACGGGAGTTTTTGCTTTAAATGATCAGTACGAAAATTATATTTTCGTTCCTATAAATGTTTCCAGAACCTTGTTAAATCTTCCCTCTAACAGTGCTTTCTCCATTGAAGTGAAAGCAAAAGGCAAAAATGTCACATTTTTACAAACTCAGTTAAAAGAACTGTTGGGAGAGCAATACCGGGTTTTAAACAGACAGGAACAAGATGCTTCCTTTCTGAAAATGATGAAGATAGAGCAGTTGTTTATTTATCTTATTTTTATACTGGTTGTAATCATCGCCTCATTTAATCTGGCAGGAGCCGTTATTATAATAATTCTGGACAAAAAAAATCAGTCTAAATCGTTATTGTCTTTAGGTTACAGTATTAGAGGATTAAAAAGATTATTCTTCACGATAGGAGTTATTATCACGGTTTTCGGAGTTTTATTGGGAATTATTTTAGGAGTTGTACTGACTTGGCTTCAGGCAAATTTTTCCTTGGTTATGGCGAATTCATTTATGCCTTTTCCCGTAAAATTTGATGTCTATAATTATGTCATAGTATTATCTACCGTTCTATTCATCGGCTTTCTGGTTTCTTTTCTTTCTTCCCGAAAATTGAATTTTTAAAAATATTAAAAAACTGTTTGTAAATATGTTACGTAAATATTAAATTGCGTGCTTTTCCGGTTTGTATTATCTGAATATTAATTCTTACTTTTGGAAAATTAAAAAACTAAAATGAACAAATATCAAAATCCGTTGGAAAGCCGCTATTGCAGTGATGAGATGCTTTATAATTTCTCGCCCGAGAAAAAATTTACCACTTGGAGAAAACTCTGGGTAGCTTTGGCTGAAATAGAAAAAGAATTAGGATTGCATATTTCCGACGAACAAATTAAGGAATTAAAAGATAACATAACAAATATTGATTTTGATAAAGCAGCCGAATACGAAAAAAAATTCCGCCACGATGTAATGGCACATGTGCACACCTACGGCGACGTTGCCCCACACGCCCGTCCGATCATTCACCTGGGTGCGACTTCCGCTTTTGTAGGGGACAATACCGACTTAATTCAGATTCGTGACGGATTTGAACTGGTTAAGAAAAAACTGGTAAACGTGATCAACGGATTACACGATTTTGCCTTAAAATATAAAGATCTTCCAACCTTAGGGTTTACTCATTATCAACCGGCACAATTAACAACCGTCGGGAAACGCGCAACTTTATGGTTGCAATCCGTGCTGCTGGATTTGGAAGAACTGGAATTCCGGATAGAAACCCTCAGATTCAGAGGCGTAAAAGGCACCACCGGCACAGCGGCGAGTTTCAAAGAATTGTTCAACGGAGATTTTGATAAAGTAAAAAAACTGGATGAAAAACTTTCCGAACGGTTTGGTTTTACTCATGTATTTAAAGTCAGCGGACAAACATACGACCGAAAAATAGATGCTCAGACGTTAGAAGTTCTTTCCAATATTGCCCAGTCTGCCCATAAATTCACCAATGATCTGCGTTTGCTTCAGAATCTGAAAGAGATAGAAGAGCCGTTTGAAAAGAATCAGATCGGTTCCAGCGCCATGGCATACAAACGAAACCCTATGCGCTCCGAAAGAATTTCCTCATTGGCAAAATTTGTAATTTCTCTGGCTTCCTCCTCAGCGATGGTTGCCTCTACCCAGTGGTTCGAACGTACGCTGGACGACTCTGCCAATAAAAGATTAAGCATACCACAGGCTTTTCTGGCGGTAGATGCCATTTTGATCATCTGGAACAATATCTTGGACGGAATAGTAGTTTATCCGAAAATGATAGAAAAACATATCCGTGAAGAACTTCCGTTTATGGCTACCGAATACATCATTATGGAAGGAGTTAAAAACGGAGGAGACAGACAGGAATTGCACGAGATTATCCGTACCCATTCCATGGATGCTGCCAGACAGGTGAAAATAGAAGGAAAAACCAATGATTTGATAGACAGGATCGTTGCGGATGATAGAGTGAATATAGATAAAGATAAATTGATACAATTGCTAAATCCTTCAAACTTTACAGGTTTTGCTTCCGAACAGACCGAAGAGTTTCTGGATCAGGAAGTAAATCCCATACTGGTGAAATACAAAAATTTACTGGGTATTACTACGGATTTGAAAGTATAAGAAAAGATAGAATTTTTTTATTTTTAGGGAGAATTATTTTAGAGGCAGGATTTTGTTTTTTCAGAGCGGAGGCATAGCGGAGTATTCGAAGGTATACCTTTCTGAAGGTCATAATTTATAGAAACAAAAACACAGATTATTCACATAAAATATAACTGAAAGAAAAAATCAGATATTTATTTCTATTGAATAATTTTTAATTTTATTATAAAAGCCTAAAATATGATACAGAAGTTCATTTCGTTTATTTTAATATTTCCATTTTTCACTTTCGGACAAACATCCTATGCCGATATTCGAGAAACTGTACAGTCGGTAGTCAGCGCTTATCCGAAAGAAACAGACAATTATGAATTTTTGGAAAAAATTTTAATGAACTTTGAAAGTTCCGGGAAGAGTAATCTTTCCGACGATATACATCTGGACCATACGGGTATTGCAGTAGTTCTTTCGGAAAAGTATCCTGACATTAAAATATTTCCGGCAAAGTATTCTTCCAAAGGCGGCTTGGCCACCGTTTCCGCTTTTCGTTCAACAACATCCAAAGATTTGACGAACGACATGAAAGAATACGTGGAAAAATATTTATATAAGCCTGAAGAAACAGGCGTAGCCGGATTTTTCAAATCATCACTGCCTACGGAGACGAATACAAAAGGGAAAATAACGGAAAATGAGCATGAATATGAAATAAACGGATCCAATTTCCTGTCATTTGTCAGAAGACACAAAGACCGGATGTATATCGTAAGCGTGGACAAAAAATATAAAACACGGAAAAAAACCGATGTTATTATTTATACGCTCAGAATGGATCTATCCGAAGAAGATATTTCCGACAAAAATGATTCTCTGAAAGATGTGGAAGAAAAAACCATGTCCGATCAGGAGAAATATCCTTTATATCACAATCACAAAACGGATGAAATCAGAATACTGTTAAAAGAACTGTTAGCAAAAGAACCCTATAAATCCGACAAAGAATTACAGGAAAAAACGGCAAAGTTAAATACGAAGATCACACGGTATAATTTGGCGGATTATGTGTCCGAGTTAAGATATTTCGCCTCTTTAAACATAATTCCTGATAAAACCTCTTCATACGATATCTTTAATGCTCGTAATTTATTAAACATAAAGCATTTATCCTGCCATGCCTTGGCAGATTATTATTATTCGGCGGGAGAATACGATCTAGCTGTGGATTTTTATAAAAAAGCCATTTTTGAATCACCGTATCAAATATTCAACGGAACGGAACTGATGAAAGATATCCGGTGGATACTCTACTATATTTCCAAATCCCATTACAAGGCAGGACGGAAAGACGAAGCTTACGGATTTCTTATAGGATTGATTTTGGACAATCAGGATAAATCGATCATAAAAGAAATTAATACGTATTTTGAAATGGAAAAAGAAGATAAAGGAAAATTCCGAAAGGATTTGGATGAAGCATTGAAAACCATAAAAGCAGGTACAGGAGAAAATAATAACAATATCAAGTTTTTTAAATTTCGGGGAAAAGAAGTGTTTTTCCATTCGATGATTTTTGAATTTCCGGAGGACTATCAAAATTTTATGAAAAACAGCCATTTTTACAGATCTTTGCGATAAATATTCCGGCTGTTTCTTGTAATTATGTTCTATTGAGGCAGCTAATTCTTTATCTTAAAAACAAACGGGTTTGAGCAGGGGAATAAAAATTTTTCGATGCAAAAAAGAAGAGAAAATATTAGGTGAAATGAAATTTTTTTCGTATCTTTATAAGATAGGATAACGTTCGGAAAGCAGTCTTTTTAGTTGCCTTTATTCTTCATACTTTCATATGTTAACTAATTGATATGCTCATAGTTTTGTTTTTATCATTGCCTGAATTAAATGACAGACCGTTACTATCGGTGTGTGCCTGACCCCAGCCCGGGGTAAAAGATATAATTATATGAATTTTAGCAGGCGAAAAAAAAGTTGTCAGGATTATACCTAAATACTCTGTTGAAAAATAGACGGTTAAAAAAAATTTAATAATACATCCGAAAATAAAGGGATACAAGTCAAAATATGTTGAAGGGCTAAAGAAAATAAGCCGTATATTTGCATTACCAATTTAGAATAGTTAATCATTTGTATAAACTCATAATAAGGATGAGTGTTTCTACGACAAACCATGAATTTGTCTCTACAAGTGAAATAAACAAAATCAGCTTTTGTTAGTTTTACTGTAGACCTCATCTTTGCCTGTGAGGGGGTAAAGCAAGACATGAACAAAAGAATATTCATAGAAAAAAGATTTGATTTTGACTTTGAAAGTCGTAGTTTATTTCATGAATTAAAAGAAGTTTACCCATTATCTTCTGTAAAAGTATATCTCATTTACGATATATTTAATATTTCTGAAGAAGAATTCCAAAAATCCTTACCGGCCGTTTTTTCAGACAAGGTGACGGATATTTACCATGAAAAAAATCCCGCGGCACATTCTTATTTTGCAATAGAATATCTGCCCGGACAATACGACCAGAGAGCAGATTCTGCCCAGCAGCTGGTAGCAATCCTTACCAAGAACACAGACTGTATCATCAGAACGGGAAAGTTATACGATATTCAGGGAATGGATGACGTTGCCCCGGTTAAAAAATATCTTATTAACGCAGTAGACAGCCGGGAGAAAGATTTATCAATTTTAGTATATACCCAGCCGGAAAAACCTGTAGAAGTGAAAGTTTTTACAGGGTTCACCGATTTTACCCCGGAAGAGTTAAAAGACTTTTATGCCTGTCAGGGATTTGCATTCGGATTAGATGATTTGGAATTTATCCAAACATATTTTCAAAAGATCAACAGAAATCCCACAGAAACCGAACTAAAAGTACTGGATACCTACTGGAGCGACCACTGCCGCCACACAACCTTTATGACCGAATTGACAAATATCCGGTTTGAAGGAATCTTTAAAAATACATTAGAACAAATATTCGGTCAGTACCTGTCCATACGAAAAGAATTGGGGCGTGAACATAAACCTGTTACCCTCATGGATTTAGCCACCGTCGTGGCGAGATATTTCCACAAAACAGGAAAGCTGAACGACTTGGTAGTATCCGATGAGATCAATGCCTGTACAATAGAAGTGGAAATAGAGGTTGATGGAAAGAAAGAACCTTGGTATTTATTGTTTAAAAACGAGACTCATAATCACCCTACAGAAATAGAACCTTTTGGAGGAGCTTCAACCTGCATAGGAGGAGCAATACGAGATCCATTAAGCGGACGTGCTTTTGTCTATCAGGCAATGAGAGTTACGGGGTCAGGAAATCCGTTGGAATCTTATGCGGAAACTCTGCCCAACAAACTACCTCAAAGAAAGATCACAAAAGAAGCCGCCGACGGATATTCCTCTTACGGTAATCAGATAGGTTTGGCTACAACCCATGTTTCCGAAATATATGATGAAGGATATAAAGCAAAAAGAATGGAAGTGGGAGTGGTGGTCGGAGCGGTGCCTCAGGATTGGGTGCGCAGAGAACTGCCGGTTGAGGGAGATAGAATAATTGTTTTAGGAGGAAAGACCGGACGGGACGGAATAGGGGGAGCAACAGGTTCTTCCAAAGCCCATGACGAGAAATCTCTTCATACCATGAGCGCCGAAGTTCAAAAAGGAGATGCCGTACAAGAAAGAAAAATTCAGCGCTTTTTTAGGAATAAAGAAGTCACCCGGATAATAAAGAAATGTAATGATTTCGGAGCGGGAGGAGTTTCCGTAGCCATAGGGGAATTAGCCGATGGAGTGGAAATTAATCTGGATGTTCTTCCAACCAAATATCAGGGATTAAACGGAACCGAATTGGCCATATCGGAATCTCAGGAAAGAATGGCGGTAGTAGTGGAAGCCCGGGATGTCGATAAGTTTATTCAATTGGCGGAAAATGAAAATATTCTTGCAGTAGAGGTGGCAAAAGTGACCTCCGACAACACATTGACAATGTTTTGGAGGGGACGGAAGATTGTTGACCTGTCAAGAAGTTTCTTAAATACCAACGGAACCCCTAAAAAGAATGATACCTGTGTCGTTATAAATCAAGAGATACCGACAACCGAAAAAGTTAATCTTAATGAGGAATACCTGAAAAAAGAATTGTCTTCATTAGCACATTGTTCCCGAAAAGGATTAATAGAAAAATTTGACAGCACGGTGGGACGCACTACCGTATTGATGCCGTTGGGAGGAAAGAATCAGTTGACTCCGGCGGAAGGAGGCGTTCAAACGTTTCCGGTGCAGGAAGGAGAAACATCTGCCGTTTCTGCGGTGACTTGGGGATATTCTCCGGAAATATCACAAAAAAGCCCTTTACACGGAGGAGCCTATGCCGTAGTGGAATCCGTTGCAAAAATGGCAGCATTGGGAATTGATTATAAGAAAATACGATTTAGTTTTCAGGAATATTTTGAAAAATTAGGAACCGATCCCGTAAAGTGGGGAAAACCTTTATCCGCCTTATTGGGAACCGTTCAGGCTCAGTTGGCTTTCGGCTGTGCCGCTATCGGAGGAAAAGACAGCATGTCGGGAACATTCAGGGATATTCATGTCCCTCCGACCTTACTCTCCTTCGCCTGCGCAACCGGAAATAAAGAAGATGTCATTTCTCCGGAACTTAAAAAGGCTGGAAATCACTTGTATCTTTTTGAACATAAGGCAACAGAAGACAAAATGCCTGCATACGAACAGCTGAAAGAAGTTTATAACTGGATTCATCAGCAGATTTTATGTGGGAAAATAGTTTCTGTAAAAACCATAAAAAATACACATCCCGCGGTCGAGTTGGCTAAGATGGCTTTCGGGAACGATCTGGGTGTGGAAATTTCTATTGACGACACTATCTGCATCACAGGTTCCGTGTTGATAGAAAGTGAAGAAACGCTGGACTATCCTCATGTAAAGAAAATAGGAACGGTTACGGAAGATCCGGTAATGAAAATAAATTCCCTGAAAATAAACATATCAGTTTTAAAACAATCATACGAACAAACTTTAGAACCGGTTTTTGCTTCTAAAACAAAAAATGCAGAATCATTTAAAAAGTTATTGACAGAAGAAAACAAGAAACCGGATATTACAATAAAAATAGAAAATACGGACAAACCTAAAGTAGTTATCCCTATATTTCCCGGAACGAACTGCGAATACGAAAGTATAAAAGTATTTCAAAGGGAAGGCGCAAAGGTAACATCAGTGCTAATAAACAATCTAAACTTAACTAAACTAAACTATTCCGTTCAGACTTTTGAAAAGGAATTACACAATTCACAAATTTTGATGTTGCCTGGCGGCTTTTCCGCCGGAGACGAACCTGACGGTTCTGCAAAGTTTATGGTTTCCGTTCTAAAAGACGAAAGAATCAAAGCGGAAGTTCACAAACTGCTGGAAAGAGGAGGTCTGATTTTAGGAATATGCAACGGATTTCAGGCATTGGTAAAGTCCGGATTACTTCCATACGGAAGAATTCAGGATGCGGAAGCCACTTCTCCCACTCTGATACATAACAGAATAGGAAGGCATGTTTCCCAAATGGTGAATGTGAAGGTCTCATCTGAACGAAGTCCTTGGCTAAAAGGAATGAAAGGGCAGGTCTACACAATTCCGGTATCCCACGGAGAAGGATGTTTTTATGCCGATGATGAAACCATTAAAGAACTCATAAGCTTAGACCAGATAGCTACCCAATATGTAGATTTTGAGGGGAATCCGAGTATGGAAATGCCGTTCAATCCCAATGGCTCTGCTTATGCAATAGAAGGGCTTGTCAGCAAATGCGGACAGATCTACGGAAGAATGGGACACCCTGAAAGATATGCACAAGGATTGATGAAGAATATTCCCAATTCCTCTTATCATAATATATTTAAAAACGGAATAGACTATTTCAAAAATTCAAAAAATACTAAAAAATCCTGCTCTGCAGAATCTGAATTTTATCAAAAATAAAACTAATGGAAAAAAAAGAATTTCTTTACGAAGGCAAAGCAAAACAAGTTTACACAACCGATGATGTAAATAAGGTGATTGTGCATTATAAAGATGATGCAACGGCCTATAATGCCCAGAAAAGAGGAACCATAGCAGATAAGGGAGTAATGAATAACGAAATTACAACACTTATCTTCAAATATCTGGGGAAAAACGGAATTCCTACCCATTTCATAGAGAAATTAGAGGATAGAGAACAATTGGTGCAGAAAGTTTCCATTATTCCGCTGGAAGTTATCATACGTAATTACATTGCCGGAAGTATGGCTCAACGTTTAGGAATAGAAGAAGGAACCAAATCTCCGGTAACCATCACGGAGATATGCTATAAAAAAGACGAATTAGGAGACCCGTTGATTAACAACGATCATGCGGTAGCTCTGGGGATAACTACCTATGAAGAACTAAATCAGGTTTTTAAGATTACCCATAAGATTAATGATTTAATGAAGGAATTATTCTTGAAAATGAACATTATTCTGGTTGATTTTAAAATAGAATTTGGTAAAAACTCCAAAGGAGAAATTCTTTTAGCAGACGAAATAAGTCCCGATACATGCAGACTGTGGGATAAGGATACATTGGAAAAGTTAGATAAAGACCGGTTCCGAAGAGATCTGGGAAAGGTGGAAGACGCCTACCATGAGATTTTAAACAGGCTGATAAAAACCCTTGGGGAAGAATAATTGATGAATAAGGTTTTCAAAACCATAAAAAACGGTACAGGTAAAAATATCCGAATTAGAAAAGAAATATGATAGAAGAAAGAAATTATTACCAAAGAAACAGGTTTAGAATAGCGGAAGATATTCTCTATGATTCCCCTGAAGAAGAATGTGGAATATTCGGAGTATATTCCACTAAAAAGATCGACACCTTTTCTTTGGTTCAGTTTGGACTTTTTGCTTTACAGCACAGAGGACAGGAGGCTTGCGGATTCTCTGTTTTAAAAGACGGAGTTATCAATACCGTGAAGCAGGAAGGTTTGGTTCTGGATGCTTTTAAATCCGTAGAAAACACAGAAGATTATTTAGGAAATGCAGCCGTGGGTCATACAAGGTATACTACGGCGGGAGATAAAAAAAGATACAATTTCCAACCGTTATTTGCAAAAAATCAATACGATAAAACCATATTATCCGTAGTCCATAACGGAAATCTGGTTTGTGTGGAACCTGTCAGAAAAAAATTAGAAGAAGAAGGAATAAGCTTCTTGGCTACTTCCGACACGGAGCTGATGCTTCGCCTGATTCAGAGACACCTTAAAAAAGGAATAGAAAACGCCATCAAAGATGCGGTGAAGAACATTAAGGGAGCCTATTCGGTGATGACATTAACCAAAGATAAACTGGTTGCTTTCCGCGATCCGAACGGTATACGTCCTCTTTGCATAGGAGTGATTGACGAACATACCTATGTTCTGGCTTCAGAATCTTGTGCTTTGGACGGAGTAGGCGCTCAGTTTTTCAGAGATGTGCTCCCCGGAGAAATGATCATTATTGATGAAGAAGGATTGAAATCGGAAATGATATTTGAAGAAACCCAGCAAAGAATATGTTCCTTCGAATATATCTATTTTGCCCGTCCGGATTCTATTATTGAAAACATAGAAGTCCACAGGGTAAGAGTGGAAAGCGGAGAAAGATTGTATAAGCAAAATCCGGTGGAAGCAGATATTGTGATCGGAGTTCCCGACTCCGGAGTTCCGGCAGCTATAGGCTATTCCAAAGTATCAGGAATTCCGTTTATGCCCGTTCTTATAAAGAACAGATATATAGGACGTTCTTTTATCATTCCGACTCAGGAAATGAGGGAAAGAATAGTAAATTTAAAACTGAATCCTATCCATTCGGAAATAAAAGGAAAAAGAATAGTAATTATTGATGACAGTGTCGTTAGAGGTACTACATCAAAAAGACTGGTGAAAATTCTGAAAGAAGCGGGAGCAAAAGAAATTCATTTTAGAAGCGCATCACCTCAAATCATCGCCCCTTGTTTTTTAGGAATTGATACTCCTAACAAAGAGCATCTTATATCCGCACGAAAAACAAAAGACGAACTGAAAGAATTCCTACAGGTAAATTCATTGGATTTCTTATCGCTGGAGAATTTGTATGAGATACTGAGAAGTAAAAACCATTGTTTTGGTTGTTTTACCGAAGAGTATCCTGTCAATAAAGATAATTGCAAGGTGAATATTTCAGCTTTGTAATTTAATCATTTGTAATTTTTGTTATTGAGAGAACTACCTTCTAAAGAAGGTGGTTTTTTTGTTTTAACTCATCCGGATTCCGTCAGTCCGTATATTTTCGTTAGCCGGAAAACTTTATTATCAAAACAAGGCTGATGCGGAAGGCATACTCACTAAAAAGAAAAATAATGAGACAAATAACAAAATTATCAGATGCAATAATCTCTCTTTTACCTCTTTTCATTTTTACAATCATACCTATAAGACGGTAATAAAATACCATACATATGGTATTTTATAACATACAAAGTGTACCTAATTTTGTTAAAGTTTTTAATAACAATGAAAATGAAACAGAAGGAGAAATTAAAAACGAAGCAGGGTTTATACTCTCAAGTAAGAACATTGCTTAGTTTCAACCAAAAATCGAATGGTATGTCTATGATATACCTACATGATCATTCCGAATCAACTTTTATCAACATTACTCCTCTCTGTTGTCGAATGTGTTGCATGTATATGTAAAATCGACCTTACTCATTTACCAATTCCCTCTAAAAAATAATATACATTTTATAATAATTCTTTCCTTTGGACACTTACGTGTTCAAAGGATGTAGTATAAATAACTGAAATTTAAAGTTATGAGAACAATAAGATATACACTATTAGCATCCCTACTAATTGTTAGTACTTTAGTAGTTGGGCAAAATAATGAAGTAATATACATCAAAGCGGAAAGATTTACTTGACCTTGGCTAAAGCATTGCTCGAAGCTGTACATACTCGTTCTGATGCGTCATTTGTATTCCCGACCGAAGCTGTAAACACACCGGATAACTTATTAGCTACAATACGAATAGAAAGACGTATAGAATTGTTGGGCGAAGGTTTCAGATCAAATGATCTCTTACGTGATCTGCTAACTATACCAGCCAAAGGAAGTAGTAGTTTGCAGGCAGCAGCGGTACAACCTACAGCAGCAAACTATATTTTCCCATATCCAAATACTGAAATAAATACTAATAAATTGTTATTAAAATGAAATGTATAAAATCATATATTTTAACCGTTATATCTATATTCCTTATATATAGCGATGTAGGGGCGTGTACAACAGTCATTGTCTCGGGTAGAAGAACAGTAGATGGCAGACCATTACTATTTAAACAAAGAGATACTCCAGACTTCGAAAATAGAGTAGTTTCATTTTCTGATGGAAAGTATTCTTATATTGGTATTGTCAATACAAAAGATACAGCAAATCTGAATGTTTGGGGTGGGCATAATAGTGCGGGCTTTGCCATTATGAACTCGGCATCATACAATATAAATTCTGAAGGAGATCCTGATGACGAAAATGATGTAAGTGGTAAAATAATGAAACAAGCTTTGCAAAGCTGTAAAAGTTTAGCTGATTTCGAGCAACTTTTGCATTCATTGCCTCGTCCGTTACACATAAGTTCCAATTTTGGAGTAATAGATGCTTTTGGAGGTGCAGCTTATTATGAGACTAACGATGAAGGATACGTAAAATTTGATGCAAATGATGTGAACAATGCTCCATTAGGATATTTGATTCGTACTAACTTTTCATTTTCCGGTGATCGGGCACGAGACAAAGGATTGTCTCGTTTCCAAGCAGCTACAGAATTGTTATATCGTGCATCATTGACTAACAGTTTATCTTATGACTATCTACTGAACGATGTTTCTCGTAGCCTATTACATGGAATTACAAAAGTAGATCTCTTTAAAGAAGCTCAAAAGGAAAATGCAGGGTCTGATTTCGTAGCATTTAGAGACTATATTCCACGCTATTTCACAGCATCTGTTCTTGTAGTTCAAGGAGTAAAAGCAGACGAGTCACCTGCACTTACGACCTCATGGATAACTTTAGGTTTTCCTTTAGTTACGCCAAGTATTCCGGTTTGGGTTGATAGTAGGCACTCATTACCAACAATATTTACTGCCGATAAGTCAGGAAAATCAAGACTTAATGAATGGTCGCTTAATCTAAAAAAGAAAGTCTTCCCAATCGAACGTGGAGAAGGTAGCGACTACTTAAATCTGACAGTACTGTTATCTAAAAATGGAGAAGGTATTTATCAAAAATTGAAACCCGTCAATGATAAGATTTTTTCAGAATCAAATGGATATATTGAGAAATGGAGACAGTCAGATGCATTAAATACTATCGAATTAAAAAAGTTTTATGAGTGGGTTGACAAATATGTATCAAACGTTTATAGTACACAATTAAAATAAAATAAATCATGAAAAAAACATTAGTTATTATTATTGTCTTAATTATATTTCTAGGACTGAAAGATGCTGATACATATCAGGTTAGCGGCACTGTTAATGGAGTAAGCTCGGGTAAAGTATATCTGCAACGCTTTGATGAAAAAATGTTTTTCAATATAGATTCAACAGAAATTAAAGACGGTAAATTCGCTTTTTCAACAAAACTGAAATTGCCCGAAGTATATGGTCTGTCACTCGATACAACAAAAGGTTCTTTTTTGCTTTTTTTAGATAATAATCCTGTAGTTGTAAAACTGGATAGTAGTTTTTGGTATAAAAATACGTTGGTAACAGGTTCGGCATTACAAGACGAATATACTGCATATAAAAAATTGAAAAATGTGAAAATAGATGAATACATCAAAAATCATTCAGCATCTTTGGTGACGGCTTATGTATTATATAGAGAATATGTTTATCGGTTAAATATAGACGAGTTAAAAGCAAACATAGCACTTCTTGCCCCGGAATTGCACGAAACACCTTATGTGAAAACATTAAATAAACTGACAAAAGTTTATGAAACAGTAGCTATCGGAAAAAAAGTACCTTTGTTCGAAGCAAATACACCCGAGGGGCAAACTGTCAATCTATCGGAGCGTTTGGGTAAAGGGTACTTACTTATTGATTTTTGGGCTTCGTGGTGTAGACCATGTCGCAAAGAGAATCCTAATCTGGTGAAAGTATATGATAAGTATAAAAGTAAAGGTTTTGATATATTCGGAGTATCGCTTGATAGAGAACATCGTTTTTGGAGTAAAGCCATTGAAGATGATAAACTAGTCTGGACTAATGTTTCCGATCTGAAACACTGGTATAGTCAGCCAGCTAAACTATATGGTGTACGTGTAATCCCATCTAATTTTTTAGTAAATTCCGAAGGTACTATTATCGCTAAGAATCTAAGAGGGAATGATTTGGGTGAATACCTAAGTAAATTACTTGATTAATAATTACATCTATGAGAACAATAATATTTGTCTATATCTATCTACCAATCTCACCCCAAGGCAGATAAACAGACATAAGAGGAATATAAAAAACTTCAGGGAAAAGCTGG
>JAISMV010000045.1 GCA_031276535.1 Flavobacteriaceae bacterium | reverse complement strand
GAGCGTCTTTTTCACTTTTTCTTCTTGATTTAGCCCGCTAAATCTTCAAATAAAAAGCAAAAAATCCATCTCAAAAATAGCAATAAAATATAATCGCAATAAAATTTAAACAGGCTCTTATAACCAATCTTCCCTATTTCCCCAAACTTTTTAGCAACCTCTCAACGGCGGTTTTTATATCCGGGGATTCTTTCAGCAGGGTGATAAATTTACTTCCGATAATGGCTCCGCTTGCGTTTGCCTGTGCGGCTTCCAGAGTTTCTCTGTTGGAAATTCCAAATCCTATTAATCGAGGATTGCGTAAATTCATGGAATTAACTTTTCTAAAGTATTCCTGTTTCTTTTCATCAAAGCTTTTCTGTGCCCCTGTGGTAGATGCTGAAGAGACCATATAGATAAATCCATCCGTGTGTTTGTCTATCAAGCGGATTCTTTCTTCGGAGGTTTCCGGTGTAATCAGCATTATGATCTTAATATCATACTCGTCTGCAATAGGTTTGTACTCCCGAATATAATCGTCAAAAGGCAAATCGGGAATAATAATGCCGTCCAATCCTGTTTCTTTGCATTTTTTACAGAAATTTTCAAATCCATACTGCATGATCGGATTCAGATACCCCATCATAATCAAAGGAATACGAACTTCTTTGCGTATGTCCTTCAGTTGTTCAAAAAGTATTTTCAGGCTCATTCCGTTCTTTAATGCCAGAGTTCCGCTTTCCTGAATGGTCGGACCGTCTGCCATCGGATCGGAAAAGGGAATTCCTACTTCTATCAGATCCACTCCGTTTTTTTCTAATTCTTTAATGATTTCTACCGTATCTTCCCGTCTCGGATAGCCTGCAGTAAAGTAAACGGAAAGTATATTTCTTTGTTTTTCCTCAAAAAGGCGTTTAATTCTGTTCATTTTTCCAGTTTTTTATAAAATTACTTACTAACTGTATGTTTTTTAGTCCTGGTTCAGATTCAAACCTGCTGTTCAGATCTAACCCATATAATTTAGGATGCCGTATTTTTTTTATTTCGTCTGAGTCTTCCAACGAGATTCCTCCGCTAAGGAAAAAAGGGATCTTTCCCTGATAGGAATCCAATATGCACCAATCAAATTTTTCCCCTGAACCTCCGTGTTGTTTCGTTTTTGTATCGAAAAGAAAATAGCTGCATATTTCTTCGTATTCTTCCGTCTTTTGAAAATCCGAAGATTCCGAAACGTTGAATGCTTTTATAATTGAGAGTGAGGGTTCCTGTTCTTTTATTTTTTTACAATATCCAACGGATTCTTTTCCGTGCAGCTGAACACAGTCTAACTTATAGGCAGCAATTTTCTCCCATAAAGAATCCGGTTCTTCATCTACAAATACTCCTACCCGCCTGATCTTTTCAGGCAACCCCTCTAATATCCGGGCATCTAATCCTGCTGCATATCTCGGAGATCTTGAATAAAAGATCAACCCTATATAATCGATCGGTAATGCCGCCAACTCCAAAATATTATGCGGATCTTTCATCCCGCAGACTTTAATCTTCATTATTATCCTTACTTTTATTTAGGTTCCAATTCCTTAATAAATTCATCCAGAGCTTTGCCCGGATCGGGAGTTTTCATAAAATTCTCTCCCATCAGAAAACCCCGGTATCCGGCTTTTTGTAATTCTTTTACTGTTTTTGTTGAAGAAATTCCACTCTCGGAGATCTTTACAAAGTCATCAGGGATCTTATCCGCCATATCCCATGATATTTTCACATCTGTGATGAAATGGGTTAAATCGCGATTGTTTACGCCAACTACATCTACTGCATCCGTAATATGTCCCAACTCCGTTTCGTTATGAATTTCCAGCAATACATCCAATTTTAATTCCTTTGCTTTCATTGCCAGTTCTCGTGTTTCTTTTGGCGTCAGCACTGCTGCAATCAATAAAATGGCATCGGCTCCATACGCTTTTGCCTGATATATCTGGTATTCGTCAATTATAAAATCTTTACGAAGTAAAGGGGTATTGGTCAGACCGGAAGCCTCTTCCAAGTCCTGTAATGTTCCTCCGAAAAAATCCGGATCGGTAAGAACTGAAATAGCGCTTGCTCCATTACGGGAATAAGAGGGGATTACCGTTTCTATTTTTGCTTCTTTAAATATCCAGTCACGGGAAGGAGAACGGCGTTTAAATTCGGCAATGATCCCTGTGGAAGATCTCTGCAAAGCTTCTTTAAAAGAATTCTGTTCTTTAGGGTCTTTTATTTTACTTTCCAGTAGCTGTAAAGAAATTTGCTGTTTTTGTTTCTTTACTTCCATCTGTTTATTGGCTATGATCTTATCTAGTATATTTGACATTTATTAATTTTTCAGTTGTTTAAACCTAATTTCATCAGGGAACTTTTTTGTAATTTAGAGCCTGTTCAAATTTTATTCAACTATTTATTTTTAGGTTCTAATTATATTTTGCATTCTTTTTAAGCTCTTTTGAGCGTCTTTTTCACTTTTTCTTTTTGATTTAGCCCGCTAAATCTTCAAATAAAAAGCAAAAAATCCATTTCAAAAATAGCAATAAAAAACAATCGCAATAAAATTTAAACAGGCTCTAACTTTATTTTGAAAATTCCTTAGTCAGGGTGTTGCTTCTGTAAAAGCCGACTGCAATGAGAATAACAGTAAAAAAGCCTATTTTGTAATAAGGAAATGAATAGCTGTTCCACATTAAATGTAACCATTTGGGAAAGGCTATTTCTCCGGTAAAAATAAACTTT
>JAISMV010000059.1 GCA_031276535.1 Flavobacteriaceae bacterium | reverse complement strand
TAAACAAACCGAAAGAAAACAAGATTATTCTTAAATTTGCACGATAAAACGTTAGTATGCAACTTTCAGAACAAGAATTAATCCGAAGAGAAAAATTACAAAAACTTAAAGACGCCGGTATCGAACCCTACCCTGCCGCTGAATATAAAACTACTCACACAGCCGGAAATATAAAAAACAACTTTAAAGAAGGCGAAAAAGTTATAATCGCAGGAAGATTAATGTCTAACCGCATTCAGGGAAAAGCTGGATTTTCGGAATTACAGGACAGTACCGGACGAATTCAGCTTTATTTCAACCGGGATATTCTCTGCCCTGAAGAGGATAAGTTCCTATACAATGATTTTTATAAAAAACTGTTGGATCTGGGTGATTTTATCGGAGTCGAAGGGGAGTTATTCATAACTAAAATGGGAGAAAAAACGATCATGGTAAAAAATTTCACCCTTTTATCCAAGGTTCTCAGACCGCTTCCTCTGCCAAAAACAGACGAAGAAGGAAAGGTTCACGATGCTTTCAACGATCCGGAGCAAAGATACCGAATGCGGTATGTGGATTTGATCGTTAATCCTCAGGTAAAAGATACTTTCGTGAAAAGAACCTGTTTATTCAATGCCATGCGGGCTTTCTTCAATGAAAAAGGATACTTTGAGGTAGAAACCCCTGTTTTACAAACCATCCCCGGAGGAGCTGCGGCAAGACCTTTTATAACCCATCATAATGCACTAAACATACCTTTATATTTACGTATTGCCAACGAATTGTATCTGAAAAGACTGATTGTCGGAGGGTTTGACGGAGTATACGAATTTTCGAAAAATTTCAGAAATGAAGGAATGGACCGAACCCATAACCCTGAATTTACTGTAATGGAGATCTACGTGGCTTACAAAGACTACAACTGGATGATGAATTTTACGGAACAATTACTGGAACATTGTGCCATCGCTGTCAACGGAACCTCAAAAGCAGCCTTTGAAGATCATGAAATAGACTTTAAAGCTCCTTATGCGAGAATCTCTATGACCGATGCCATTAAAAAATATACCGGATACGATATTACCGGAAAATCGGAAGAAGAATTGAGAGAAGCTGCCAAAAGTATGAACATAGAGGTGGATGAAACTATGGGTAAAGGAAAACTGATCGATGAAATTTTTGGAGAAAAATGTGAGAAAAATTTCATTCAGCCCACCTTTATTACGGATTATCCTAAGGAAATGTCTCCTCTGACGAAAAAACACCGTTCTAATCCGGATCTTACCGAACGGTTTGAACTTATGGTTTGCGGAAAAGAAATAGCCAACGCCTATTCGGAATTGAATGACCCTATTGACCAGAGAGAACGCTTTGAAGAGCAATTGAAACTTTCTGAAAAAGGAGATGACGAAGCCATGTTCATAGATCAGGATTTCTTACGTGCTTTGGAATTCGGTATGCCTCCGACCTCCGGCTTAGGAATTGGCATGGATCGGTTGATCATGTTCCTGACTAACAACTCTTCCATACAGGACGTTTTATTCTTTCCCCAAATGAAACCGGAACAAAAACCAACCACGGTCGAATTAACCGAAGAAGAAAAATACATCACCGCGCTTTTAGAAAAAAACAATTCTAAAATGGACCTCATCGAATTAAAGTCCGGGTCGGGTTTAAGTGGAAAAAAATGGGACAAATCCATGAAAACGCTTTCCAAACACGGATTAGTAAAAGTGCTTGTTGACGGGGATAACAAAACCGTAGAATTACAGAAATAGAAACCTTTTAGAAAATGGGTTAAAAAATTCCTGCCGGAATTTACGATAACGCATGCGCTGTCCGGTCAAAACTAATGGACTTTCTTATAGCTCAAGACCGCCCAGCCGTTAAAGACTATGGCAAAAACGAATATTTTTAATATGTTGGGAAGCAGGTCAGTAAAATGGCATTCTTTCAGGAACATCATGCGCATAGACTCCACAAAATATCGTATAGGATTAAAAAGGGTCAGTGTCTGCGCCCACTTTGGCATACCGGTAATGGGAGTAAACAATCCGGCCAGTAAAATAAAAATCATGATAAAGAAAAATATCGACAGGATAGCCTGCTGCTGTGTGTCCGAATAATTGGAAATGATTATTCCGAACCCTGAAAAAGCCAGCATATAACAGAAAGAAAAAAGATAGATATTCAGATAATTATAAAAAGGGAATAAACCGTAAACAACCCAGGCAATAAGCAGTCCGATAGTGAGAATAATCATTCCGATTGCCCAGAAAGGGATTAATTTTCCTAAAATAAAAAGAATTTTAGGTACGGGCGTTACATTGATCTGTTCAATGGTTCCGAGTTCTTTTTCTCTCACGATATTTACCGAGGTCAGCATGCCTCCTATAAGGCTCATCAGGATGACCAAAATCCCTGGAACCATGTATCTTTGATAGCTCATCGTATCGTTATACCAGTAATACGGCTTCATTTCTATTCCTGCCGCATACGCGTATTTTTCCGCCAAGTCCCGGTTGAAAGCCTGCAAAATCTGCTCGAAATAGGACATGATGATACTCCCTTTCATCCCGTTCAGTGCGTTGATGGTCAATGAAATTTCGGGGCTCTGCTTTCGTATCAGATCATTCTCAAAACCCGATGGAATTTCTAGAATCAAATCCACTTTTCCGTCGTCCATCACCTCCATTGCCCGACCATAGGACGATGATTCATTATTTAAATGAAAATAACCATTGGAAGTCAGTTTTCGTATTAACTGGCGTGAAACGGAACTCCGGTCATTGTCGATCAAAGACAGGGAAATATCTTTCTGCTCAAACGTTAGGGCAAAAGGCAAAATCAGCAGCTGAAACATCGGCATGAAAATAATAATCCGCAAAGTAATCTTATTCCGAAGTATTTGGCAAAATTCCTTAAACAGTAAGTGTTTTAAAATTTTCATTCCTGATAAAATTTACTCCTGTATCAATTTAACGGATTATTAGGAATCAGGAGTTCGTTACTAAACCTTACAGCTAGTGGGAGCGGTTGGGCATTTCATATTTAAAGACACTTTTGCGCAACGCTGCAAGCAACAATTCCGCTGTCGTTGGAATATGTTAAAAAATTCACCGGCGGGCGGAATATTGATAGGCTTCTATTCTATAAATTTACAAAAAAATTCCTTATTTACCAAATGTTTTTTGCTTATTGCTGAATATTAACTGTAAAGGCCTGCTTTTTTAAAACGCGTTAATTGTAATTCCTACATTAAAACTAAAAGATTTTCCAAAGTAATTTACACGATAATCTCCAATACTTTCATGTACGACATTACCTTTGTCATCATACGTCCTATCTGGCTCCGGGATGTCTTTTTTAGAAATACCGTTAGAAAGGGAATTGGAAAATCCTTTACCTACCTGCGCATAAACACCTATTATATCTCCAAAATTATACTTTATACCTCCGTGCAATCCTATAGATTTGAGGGAAGCGTCTACTCCTAAATACGGATCAATCTTTTCATTCGATTTGAGAACTTCCAGAAAATGAAATCTCAGAAAAAAGGAGGCATCAAAACCGTCTAAAGCAGAGAATTCATCATTATCTTTTTTTGTGCCAGAAATGAAGATTAGTTTGATTCCGTAAGATACATAGTCGTTTAGCCCATTATCTAACTGAAATTCACCTCCCGACTTTCCCTCTATGTTAGTGTATCCTAAAAATATTCTGGTTTCCGCATCTCCGTCATAAGCCTGCGCTTTGACCGATTGTGAAAAAACTAAAAAAAGTATAAAAATGACCGTTCCTAATTTTTTATTCATAAGACTTTTCATATTGTAAGCATTTGTTTAGTTAGTATTTAAATTTAATTTATTAACAAAAAACATCTTTGTTTGATATGAAATGTCTATCATACCAATGCTCCACATCAGAACCGGATTTCTTTCCCTTATCCCCTTCCGGAGAAGTATCATGCATACCTTCTCCCTTTATTTTAACTCCTTTTGCTATGATCTTTGCGGCGAACAAAAATACACTTTTTTCTCTGATCACAATCTTTGTTTAAACATTTTCACACTCAGTCCCAGTAATACAGCCGTCATCAAAACCAAAACAGAAAGTTCCTTCCAGATAGCAGAAATACCTAACCCTTTAATCATCACATCTCTCAAAGCCTGTATGAACCATTTGGCAGGGATAAAATTCGCTACGAACTGTAAGAAAACCGGAGCGCTTTCAAGGGGGAAGATCATTCCTGTCAATATGATAGACGGAAGCATCAATGCCAGTACGGAAGCAATAACTGCCGATTGTTGGGTTTTGGTGATGGAGGAAATCAACAACCCCAAAGACAGGGAAGACAGCGTGAAAATAACGCACAGCAGGAGCGTTAACCCAAGACTTCCGTTGATTGGCACTTCTAAAATGAAGTTGGCTATCACCAATACGGAGGCCACGTTAATCATTGAAATGACGAAGTAAGGAACCGCCTTTCCTAAAACAATAGTGAGAGGGTTTAAAGGCGAAACCAGCAGAATTTCCATTGTCCCCATTTCTTTCTCCTTGACGATGGCAATGGAAGTCATCATCGCGCAGATCAGTAAAAGAATCGTTCCCATCAGTCCGGGAACAAAGGTGTAGGCGCTTTTTGCCTGTGGGTTGTATTGCAATTTAATTTCACTGTCAATCAACAGATTTCTTTTCTGCATACCGGAAATATCCTGCTGAAAGTCCCTAATCATGAATTGCAGATAATTCCCCAGATTGGTTGCCTCCGAAGGGTCGGAAGCGTCAATGATGATCTGCACATCGGTTTTTCCTGAAATATAAATATCATCAGCAAAAGAAGCGGGGATAACAATCGCAATTTTAGCTTTATTCTTCCTAAAGGTTTCTTCCGTTTCCGGAGCGGAATGAACATTGCCTGCGTTTTTAAAAAACGGATTGGCGCTGATCTTGTCCGTCAGTTGGCGGGATAGCGTGGAGTGCGACTGGTCAAACACTACAAAAGGGGTATTTTTAATCTCCGTGGAAATGGCAAAACCTAAGATCAATAACAACACCACAGGAATGATCAACAGGATAACGGTCGTCCTTTTGTCCCGCAATATATGCCAGGTCTCTTTTCGTACAAAGCTATAAAACTGTTTCATTCTCCTCTTTTCGCTTCGCGGGCTAATTTGGTAAATACCTCGTCCATATTGTCGGAATTAAATTCCTTTTTCAGATTTCCGGGAGTATCCAACGCTTTTATCTTACCATCAACCATAATGGATACCCGATTACAGTACTCGGCTTCATCCATATAATGAGTGGTTACGAAAACGGTGATGCCCTGCTCAGCCGCTTGGTAAATCAACTCCCAGAAAGTTCTTCGGGCAATGGGGTCAACCCCTCCCGTAGGTTCGTCCAGAAACACGATCTTAGGGGTATGAAAGGTAGCCACGGCAAAAGATACTTTCTGTTTGATTCCTAACGGAAGGTCTCTGACCAGAAGATCCCGCTCCGTTTTTAGCGACAATTCCCGAACCCAGTAATCCGCCCTTGCACGAATTGCTTTATCGGACATTCCATAAATACCTCCGAACAGGCGCATATTTTCAAATACGGTCAAATCGTCGTACAGGGAAAACTTCTGGCTCATATACCCAATGTTTTTCTTTATCTTCTGGGTGTCTTTATAAATGTCGAATCCTGCTACGCTTCCCTTTCCCGAGGTAGGATTAAGCAAGCCTGTGAGCATTTTCATCGCTGTGGTCTTTCCTGCTCCGTTGGCTCCTAAAAATCCGAATATCTCCCTTTCCGATACCTCAAAAGAGATATGATCAACAGCGGTAAAGCTTCCAAACCGTTTGGTCAGGTCTTGGGTTTCGATTACGTTCATCGGCGGTTCATTAAGTCAATAAAACAATCTTCAATTCCTGGAGAGACCTTCGTAAGTTTTATATCGGCGGGAAAATTTTCGGGGATTGTATTGTTTCGGAATGTTACATGCAAAACTTCTCCGAACATATAACAGGAAGCCACATCGTTCCGTTCTCTCAGTTTTTCCAGCAGATGGTAGTTATTCTCCGATCTAATGGTAAACACTTGGTTTTCATATCGGTTTTTTATTCCTTCGGGTGTATCAACGGAAAGAATTTTTCCATCCTGAATCAGAGCAATACGCCGGCACAGACGTGCTTCATCCATATAAGGGGTGGAAACCATGATCGTCATTCCGTTTTGATTCAGATTTTGTAAAATAGCCCAAAATTCTCTTCTTGAAACAGGGTCTACGCCGGTAGTGGGCTCGTCCAGAAAAAGCACTTCCGGGTTGTGAATAAGAGCGCAGCACAAAGCGAGTTTTTGCTTCATTCCTCCGGAAAGCTTTCCGGCTTTTCGATGCTTAAAGGGCTCTATTTGGGTATAAATATCTTTAATGATAGTGTAATTTTCTTCCAGAGTCGTACCGAAAATATCGGCAAAAAAGTTCAGATTTTCCAGCACGCTCAAGTCCTGATACAACGAAAACCTGCCCGGCATGTAGCCTACTCGTTTGCGAATCTCTTTCATGTCTTTGATCACATCAAAACCTTCAACGAAAGCAGTGCCCGAATCTGCCATGATCAGTGTCGTCAGTATCCGGAATAAGGAGGTCTTTCCTGCTCCGTCGGGACCTATCAACCCAAAGAGTTCTCCTTTCTCAATTTCCAAAGAAACCTCATTGAGAGCCTTAATTTCCTGATTCTTCAGCTTATAGATTTTACTTATGTTATGAACAGATATTGAAATCATAAATAAATTTACTCATTTTTTGCATAAGTCTATCCCCAACTGCTAAATTCTTTAAACAAATATATAAAATTTATGAGCCGGCTTAACCGGCTTTTTATAAAACAAACATTTCCTAAAATAAAAAAACTATCCTATTACGGATAGTTTTTTATCTAGTTTTAAAATTTTATCTGCTAATAATTACTAATTGCCCAATCATATTGGTTTCCTGAAGTACGGAAAGCTTTTACATACCCATGAAAGCCTTCTGCCCTCATTGTTCCGGTTCCATGGTTATAACCATATACCGGCCCTGTAATAGGAACTACATACAGGACGTACTTTTGCCTCCATGAATCGTAAGAAGTAATACTTTTTCCGAAAGTAAATTGTTGATTTCCTCCCATCTTTATGCTTTGTAAGGGATCGAACAATCGCTGCGTCGCATACCCGTTTACTTTCACCCAAATCCCTTGTGATCCATAACTTACAGCTAATGTATTCCACTGATTAAGCTTAAAACTTGTTTTTACTTTTTTCTCTGCTACATTTCCTCCCGGACTTGGAGAGAGAGGGTCTCCACCTTGTACAATGGTCTCATCAAAGCTACTTACTGCATATTTTACTGTAATTTCTCCATCTTCAGAAACTTGCAACCGTATTCCTCCTTTACTACTTTCGGTTTCATTATAAGACTCGGAAACTCTATCTATAAAGGTTGAAAAAATTGTAATATCTTTTTTTATTATTTCTCGTCCTACAAATTGTGTGCCTGATTTATAGGTATCTCTATACCCTTCTTTTACATAAAGCTGAAATTCCACAGTTCCTTCCGCCGGAACAGCCGTACCGCGTGGATACTCAAAATAATCATCTCCTTCCAAGTTCATAACAGGAAGATCAGGTCCGGGAAATGGTTGTCCTTTTATCAATGCCATTGAGCCCAGGCGTGTAGGATAAACTACCTTCGGATATTTAGCATATCCGCTAAATTCATAAAGAATAGAACTTTTTGCAACCATATTATTTTGACTATTAAAAGTAAATGTGCAAAAATCCGCTAATATTGGCTGTCCTTTATAATTTTGACCCACCAAATCATATTTTAACCAAAAGCAGCCTTTAGGGGCAGAATTACTCCCTTCTTCTCCACCCCAGTTTTCTCCCCAGGAATTCTGAACTAAAAATGCCTGAATACCGTCATTATATCCGATAATTGTCATAGCATGTCCTCCTACACCTTCAAACCCCGGATTATTATAATCTTCGGTTAACTCTTTTAATCCATAATGTACTTTTCCGTTTCTAAGCGGTATCGTATTTTTTACTAAAGGGATATTCATTCCAAATACTACCGGGGCATCAGTATTTATTGCTTTTTTTATATCATCAATTCCTTTTTTTATTCTAAAAATAGTACCTCTGTTAAATTTAGCTCCCACACCAATTGCAAAAGGAACCGGATTCATTAAAAGTTCCGGATCACGGGTAGTCAGGTTTTTAGGTGTTGGATATGGATAATTAGCTTCTACACATACTCCTGATGATTCCATAACTTTAAAAGCATCCGTAATTTTTACTCCTTCATACGGATTTGAAAGATTATATACCGGTTTCCCGCTTTTGACGGTATTTGTTTTAGTTACAACATATAAAAATGCGGGGCTAAAAATACGGGCTTCCTCTTTATATAAACTTGGATTTGAGAGCGGCATTCCTGTAATATTCTTATAAACAACAGTATATGCATTTCTTGCTAATGCTACAGCAGTCGATGTGGCATAAGGCCCTTGATCAAAAGGTGAAATTATCGTGCTGATTCTGAAATCAGTTCCATTTGTTTTTTTACCTGTAGAAGGCAGTTCCAATTGTTCTGCATTGAACTCAGGAATACCCTCCCAATCAGATTCTTCAGAGGGAATCCATCCCATTCCATATGTCCTTCCATTAGCTTCTGCATTACCCGTTTGAGATGTTCCTACATCTATAGGATCGTCACTACAGGAAATTATTGATACTGTAGAAATAATTGATAAAGAAAATACTACTTTTTTAATTAATTTTTTCATTGGTTTTTTTAGTTTACTATTTGTTTTTTGTCTTATTTTTTGTCATAAAGTAATTATTATGGATTTACTGTTTAATCAGCTTCTTAGATTCTTTGTTATACCCGTCAGATACTGTAATCACATATATTCCGGAAGGAAGATCCCGTACATCGTATGAAGAATTATAATTAAACGTCTTGATCAGCCGTCCTGACATGTCGGTTATCGTTACTTTTGTAGCAAGTAAGTTATATTTGTCTGACAATATCAGTTTTAATTCCTCTCGTACCGGATTAGGATAAATATAAAATAACGAGTTGTTTAAGTTCCTTATATCTTCCACACCTAAATCAGACGAAGAAATACTTACATCATCTAGGAATAAATAATATCCGTCATCTGAATACGATTGAAACCCTAAATAATGAACTCCTGTAAATTCAGGCGTATATTCTATCTCTGATTTGATATAATTTTCATTTGTTATATTAGGGATATCTACAAGAGTCGTTGACTGACTTGCAGCATCTGCCCCACCTCCTATGGTAACTTTAAGATTTTCCGGATACTCTCCATCAAAAGCCCGGTAGTAAAAAACAACTTTAACTTTCTTTTTGGCTTCTAAATTAATTCCTCTTGAAAAAAACCAGGAATCATTATAATCTGAATAACAAGCGGCATAATTATCCCCCGTATAGGCATTGGAAGGATCTATTTTTATTTCCCAATCACTTCCCGAGTTTGTATGGGTTGTCCATTTCTGATTTTCAATAAAATCCTCAAAACCTACAGTATAATCCAAATCAGCTGGTGCTGCGGAAGTTATAAAAGAAATTGGACCATACCATAAATCCGCATAACCTCCATCGTACCCTCTTACGTATACATCATATTCCGTGAACTCGTCCAGCCCTTCAATGGTATAATACTCCGTTGTGAGATCATTTTCAATAATGCCGCCTAAACCACTCGAAAAGAAACCAACGGGTCCATAAACTACATCATATTTGGGGCTATTAATACCTTTCCATGATATTTTAGAAGAGGACGAAGTAATCTCACCGGCTGAAATATCCTGAATTTGATCCATAGTTTTAAAATAATAGGGTCCGTTCCAATCACTGTATTCTGTATCAGAACATTTTCCTCTTATAAAATATTCATAGGTACTTCCTGAATAAAAATCAGGCAAAGAAAACGGTAAAGAAGATGATGGGACTTCTAACGAATTAGGGTTCCCTACAAATGCTATTTCATATGTATCAGATGTTCCCGACCAGTTAAAACTAGCTGAATTGGTGCTTATATCATAATTTGATACATCTGAAATTATAGAAATACAATTTACCTTTTCTATGCTGACATCATCAATGGCTATTGCAAACTGATTGGTAGAATTATGATGCCTGAAAGCAACATAAACAGCGGCATTTCCGGCAAATGATGAAATATCTAATGTTCTCTCCACAAAAGAACCAGACCCTGCAGGCAAAGTTTCAGAAAAAGAAACAGCAGACGATTTTAAATCTGCAACATTACTGCTCGTTGAAACATAAACACTATAGTGTTCCTGACTCCATTTGGGATCAATTCCCTTAACTTTCCATTTCAAAACAATTTTACCGTCTTGTGGATACGAAGATAAATTTACAACAGGGGCTATAGCCCAATTATCAGGAGTTAAAGCTCCTTTTCCGGAATCATAAGATTTGGATGATAAAATTCCTTCATCAACTAAATTTCCGTAATTATCAAAATTCTGAGTAACAATCCAATGATTTCCATCAGAATCTTCATCAAGGAGCGTCCAATCAGAGATGTTTTGATTATTAAAATCATAACCAACAATTACCTGTGCATGGGTGAAGCAAAAAAGAACAAAAGAAATCAATAAAGAACTAAATTTCATTTTCATACAACATTTTTTTCAAAGATACTAAATAAATAATACAAATAACTACTGTTTATGTCATTTTAAATATAAATAACGCAATTATCTTTTTAAACAACAGATAAATAAACTGATAATCTGATGGTTATAATTTTTTTCTATTTGATAACCGAATAACACTTAATATGTAAAATTCGCCATAAATTCATAATAAAAATGCCCATAAGCACTCTTAAATAGATATTTAAATTATACAACTACATACCAAATTATACCGAATTTTAGGTTTCAAAAAGGAAGTTGACCAAGATTTGGTCAGTTAGCAAAATACAAACGAACGCTTAATTTTAACAAAATTTTTCTGTGTTTTTTATCTTTTTAGATTCTATTACCAGTTAAAATCGGCATCTCCATACATCCCGATCTTGATCATTTTATCGACATTCGGCACATTAATCTTCACGGCATAGACCAAATTTTGTCTTTCTTCCTGTGTTTGTATGGTTTTGGGTGTAAACTCTGCCTTATCCGAAATCCATGAGATCTTTCCTTTATATGTTTTTTGTTTTCCATCTTCCGCATTGATAAAAACCGTTGCCGATTGTCCTATTTTGAGTTTCTCCAATTGTGGGGCTACTACATACACACGCAAAATCATATTGCGGATATCTGCAATTTTGTATAGCGGGGTTCCCTGCGATACTACTTCGTTTTCTTCTGCATATTTATTGAGAACCGTTCCTTCTACGGGATTGATAATTTTACATCTTCTCAGCTGGTCTTCTATCTGTGCCGCCTGCACATTGTAAACTTTGCTTTCTTCATCCAGAGCGTTGACGTTGATTGCCAACGTGTTTTTTTGGGCATCCAATGATTTTTGAATAACGGCGATATGGGAATTGATGTCGTCTAATTGTTTTTGGGTTGCGGCATTATCTTCCAGCAAACGTTGAATTCTTTTCTTCTCAAATTCCGCCTTTTTCAGCTGTTCCAGAGTTGCCGCAATTTGGGCGGATATGTCCGGACGTCTGACTTTCACACCTTTGACGGATGTTTGGGCTATGAGTTTCTGATAATACAGCTGGAGGCTGTCAATATTTCCCAGATATTGCCCTTTCTTGAGAAAATCGCCTTCCATAAGTTTGAAAGACTGTATTTTTCCCGGGATTTCTGAAGAAATTATAGTTTCCGTTGCTTCAAAAGTTCCGGAGGCATCGTGGTTGAATTCATTGTTATTGCATGAAGCGAAAATCGCCAACAAGCTTACTATACAAAGAAACTTTTTCATGGTTTTCTTTTTGTTATTTTTTATACGGGTTGTTTGTCAGATATTGCTTATCATTTCGTAATCTTAATTTCCCTGTGTGTATTGGTAATCATACGTACTTATCAGGTACTGAATATAATGCTGGATTTTTGTCTGTCTTGCCTGATTTTCCGCATTGGTATCCGCTATCAGATCTTTCATCTGACAGATTCCGTTTTCGTACTTGCTTCGACTGATGTTTTTTATCCTGCTCCGAAGATCAACAATTTTCTCATCTTTATCCATAAGTTTTTTGTATTTTTCGATTTCAGGCTTGAGACGGTTCATTTCCAAGGTGGTATTAAACCGAAACGTCTGTTCTTGAACATCAATCGTATTTAAGTTATTCCGGATCAGATTTAAATCGTTTTTATAGGTGTATAAATTTCCGAAATTCCACGTGAATTTCACTCCGCCAAGAGCATACGTTTTAAACTCCGGTTCCAGCATATTCAGTCCGGGTCTGCCATATCCGCCTTGTATAAACAGTCCGAAAACGGGTCTGTTTTTAGCTTTTATGTCGCTTTTCTGACTTTGATAAAGCAGCCGTTGTTTATCGAATAAAATGAGCTCGGGGCGTTTAATATCATCGGGAAGTTCCGATATATCGTCGGGAAGCTGTAATTCCACAAAATCACCGATTTTTTCGTTGGTGAAAACAGAAAGCATTTGCAGATATGCGTTCTTATAGGAATGAAGCTCGATCTTTTTTTGCTCCAGATTCAAAAATTCCACTTGAATCAAGTCTAAATCCGACGGCATAACTACACCGTTTTTCAGCATGGATTGAGCCAGATCTTTGTTGGCTTGCAGGTCGGAATCCAGAATATCCAACTGTTTCAACTGTTCGTTGATGGATAAAATTCCAAAATACAACTGATTAATTTTATCTTTTATGGCGTGAAGACTTACTTCTATTTGCTGCTTTTCGATTTCGGTAGCCGCTTTTACCGTTTTCGCCCGGGCGCGGGATTGTCCTCCGTCCCATAGCAATTGCTCCACTTGTGCATATATCTTATACTGGTCTTTATTCATTGTTTCGATAAACTGAGAAATATCTATCGGGAAGGTTCCCTTCATGTTGATTTGGGTAACATCCGTCTGATAAGAAGCCTGTCCGTTCAGGGAAACCTGTGGCAGATACACTTTAAAGATGTTATCCAAAGTATAATTTTCCGAAATTTCCAAAAGACTGTGTTGCCTAATCAGCGGATAATTTTCACGGGCTTTCTCATGACATTCTTCCAAAGTAAGAACCTGAATCTGTGCCGATAATGATAAAGTACAGATAGTCATTACGATGAAAACGGATATTTTATTTTTCATAAATTAACCGGTTTTAAATGTATATATTTCTTTCAAATATACTAATAAAAACAAGGAAAATATCTATTCCTTAAAATGACGGACTGAATTATTTATTTCTGAAAAAATAAAGGGAGAAATATACATTTTGGGGATCTTATTATAATTGGTCATTGAACCTTTTTCTGCAATTTATGAGTTTACAAGGTTAAATTCGGTTTTTTATATCGGATCTTTCGGACAAAAATGAATACGTATAAGCTCATTGTTAAAATTTTACATAAGTTTTGTCTATTTATTATCTACTAAATCTATAGGAATTAAATGTTTGTTAAACAAGTTTTATTATATTTGCTTTATAATTAAAAAAATGTATATCCATGGAAACGATAGCTAAAAATAAACGAGAATCATTAGTTAAAACCCTCGAAAATCTGAAATCAACCCAATCTGATTATCAGAGTGTTGCATCCGAATTATTTAAATACAATTTTGAAGATTTTGATGCGGTTTTTAACATTAGAGAAATCCCTGTTCCTGATGAATGTTACATACGGATTCCTATTTATGCAGACAGTTGCTGTGCTATTTTAATGCTCTGGGGAGTAAACAACCAAACGGCTATTCACGATCACCTGAATTATGACGGACTGATCAAGGTCTTAAAGGGCGATTTAACCGAAATAAGCTATGTTGAAAAAGGTAATTTCATTACATTCGAAGGGGAAGGCGTTGCCTCCGAAGGGGCTATTTTCCCGGAAGATCTGGGAGGAATTCATTCAATAGTCAACAACTCTCCTGAAATATCTGTAAGCCTGCACGTATACCATACTTCTCAAACATCCCTGAAAGGAGTTAGAATTTTTGATGTAGAGAATAAAAAAATCGCTTTCCTGAATGAAAAGGCTGCTTCCTGTTCATGGAATCTTCCTGAAGAAAGTTTCGAAAAAATTATTCAACTTTAATTTAGAGCTTGTTTAAATTTTATTGCGATTTTTGAGATGGATTTTTTGCTTTTTATTCGAAGATTTAGCGGGCTAAATCAAAAAGAAAAAGTGAAAAAGACGCTCAAAAGAGCTTAAAAAAGAATGCAAAATATAATTAGAACCTAAAAATAAATAGTTGAATAAAATTTAAACAGGCTCTAAATATCGTAAAAGAACAATAAGGAGATTATAAGGTTAACCATAAAAATTCATGCACGAAGATTCTCATTTACAACTGTCCCTGATTATTGCTGTTTACAATCGGAAAGAAGAACTCCGGGAGTTGTTGAACAGCCTGAGCGTCCAGACAGACAGAGACTTTGAAGTTGTAGTTGTCGATGACGGGTCTAAAGAAAAACTGGAATCTGCCGCAGCAGAATATTCAGAACAGCTGAATATAAAATATTTATATAAAAATAATACAGGAGCAGGATTGACCCGTAATTACGGAACCCGGCATGCCTCAGGCAATTATTTTATTTTTATAGATTCCGATTGCATTGTTCCTGAGAATTATATAAAGAATATCCGGGAAAATTTAAGTAAAGATTACGTAGATGCCTTTGGCGGAGCAGATTCTGCCGATGAAAGCTTCAATAACCTTCAAAAAGCTATTTCCTATTCCATGACTTCTCTGTTCACAACGGGAGGAATAAGAGGAAATAAAAAATCCGTAGATAAATTTCAGCCCAGAAGTTTTAATATGGGAATTTCCAAAAAAGCTTTTGATGCGGTAGGAGGCTTTTCGGAAATGAGAATAGGAGAAGATCCGGATTTAAGTTTAAGCTTGTGGGAAAAAGGGTATCAGACACGTTTTTTTTCTGAATGTAAAGTATTTCATAAAAGAAGAACTTCATTAAAAAAATTTTCCAAACAAGTATATCATTTCGGAATCGCCCGCCCGATCTTAAACCAAAGACATCCCGATTATACCAAAATTACTTTCTGGTTTCCTTCCGCCTTTATGATATTCACCCTTTGTTCCCTTTCCGTATCTTTTATACGATGGTGGCTGATGATTCCTTTACTGTCTTACTGCTGCATAATAATAATAGATTCTTCCCGTAAAAACAAAAGTATTACAGTAGGTGTTTTATCGTTGGTTTCCACCTTTGTTCAGTTTTTTTCTTACGGTTTAGGCTTTTTGTGGTCTTTCACAGCCTTAAATATCCTGAAACAAAAACCGGAAAAAGTCTTTCCTTCCCATTTTTATTAGACAAATGGGTGAAAAACAGATATTTATTTTTTAATCGGGGTGTGAATTTATTTTTTTAACTAGTTGTGTAATAACGTCTTATTAGCGTAATTATAACATTTTTTATTTTTTATTTGGAAAATACATTTTTTATTATCAACTTTGAATATTAATTTAGTGTAACTAATGACTGTAAGAAATAACAATAACATGTGTTGTATGCGGAATGATTCCGCAGGGGATGCTGTTGTGTGATCTTATAGATAAAAATATAAAATCGTATAAGCCTCTGCTAAAAAAAGCAGGGGCTTTTTTATTAGTATAAATGAAATAAAAAAAATAAAATAAATTTAAAATTATGAGTACGTTAAAATTTGAAACTAAAGCATTACATAGCGGTTATGACCCCTCGAAAAACGAAGGTTCTCAGGCTATTCCCATTTATCAGACCTCTTCTTATGTCTTTAAAGACGCGGAACAAGCCGCAGGAAGATTTGGTCTTACCGAACCCGGATATATATACACCCGTCTGAACAACCCCACCAACGATGTTCTGGAACAACGGCTGGCAGCCATTGAAGGGGGAATAGGCGCTGTAGTTACTTCCTCCGGAACTGCCGCCATTGCAACCACTTTTCTAACTCTTTTAAAGACAGGAGATCATATAGTTGCCTCCAACAGTCTGTATGGAGGTACGTTTAATCTGCTGAATGTAACTTTGCCCAGATTAGGGATCACTACCACCTTTGTAGACCCTTCCGATCCTGAAAACTTCGCAAAGGCGGTTCAGGAAAACACCCGGGCGGTTTTTATCGAAACTTTGGGTAATCCCAAACTGGATATTCTGGATTTAAAAAAGATCTCCGAAATTTCCCAACAATTACAAATACCCTTTATCGTAGATAATACGCTGGCTCCTTATCTGGTAAATCCTATACAGCACGGAGCTAACATTGTCATCCATTCCCTGACGAAATATGTTACCGGAAACGGTACTTCTTTAGGAGGAGCCATCATTGATGCGGGCACCTTCGACTGGGCAAACGGAAAATTCCCCGAATTCACGGAACCTTCTCCCGGTTATCACGGATTAATTTATCATGAAGCTTTGGGAAATGCTGCTTTTATAGCTAAAATAAGAATAGAAGGCTTGAGAGATTTAGGTTCAGCCCTGAGTCCGTTCAATGCTTTTCAAACCTTACAAGGATTGGAAACCCTGCCGATACGAATAAAAAAACACAGCGAAAATGCTCTGGCTCTTGCCGAATGGCTGGAAGTGCAGGAAGACGTTGCCTGGGTAAACTATCCGGGATTAAAATCCAGCAAATATTATGATTTAGCTAAAAAATATTTACCCGAAGGACAAAGCGGAATTCTGACATTCGGTCATAAAGGAGGATACGAAGCGGCAAAAGAAATCGTCAGTAAAACCAAACTGTTCTCTTTGCTTGCTAATGTAGGTGATACCAAATCCCTTATCATTCATCCGTCCAGTACCACCCATTCTCAATTGTCGGAAGAAGAACAATTACAAACCGGAGTTTCTCCCGACTTAATACGTTTATCTGTAGGATTGGAAAATATTGATGATTTAATTGATGAATTGCGGTCTATATTTGACACATTGAAATAATTTTGTATTCCATAACACCGAATAGTAATTTGTAATCTGTTTTTGTAATAGATTTATTAAAAAACACAAACAGTACAAATTACTATTTTTTACTTATTTTTGTCAAAAAACAAGCTAATATCAGATATTTTAACATGGACTTTCTCCAAAAAATAACCATTCCTGAATGGACACTTGAAAACGGTACAATCATTAAAAATGTAAACATATTTTATCAGACTTTCGGGTTGCCCATCGGATCCGCTCCTATTGTTCTGGTGAATCATACTTTAACGGGAAATTCAAATGTTCTCGAATGGTGGGGAAATATTGTCGGAGAAAATAAAGCCATCGATATAAAAAAATTCTCTATAATAGCTTTTAATATCCCGGGAAACGGGTACGAAGAAAACCCGACGTATTTTTCAAATTACACCGATTTCAGAGCCATAGATGTTGCCGTTTTATTTTGGGAAGCTTTACACCGACTTTCGATAGACAACCTGTTCGCTGTTATCGGAGGAAGCCTCGGAGGAGGAATTGCCTGGGAGATGGCGGTATTGAATCCGGAAGCTATTAGAAATCTCATTCCGATTGCTTCTGACTATAGATCTTCCGATTGGGTGCTTGCCAATGCCTTGATACAGGATAAGCTCCTTTCCCATTCCCGAAAACCTTTGGAAGATGCACGAATGCATGCCATGCTTTTATATCGTACACCTTTGTCATTGAAATATAAATTTCAAAGACAGCATATTGATGGAAATGATCAATTTCAGGTGGAGAGCTGGTTAAAAAAACACGGAGAAAAATTAAAAAACCGGTTCAGTTTACCTGCGTATAAATTAATGAATCAATTGCTTAAAACCATTGACATTACTCATAATCGCGCGGATTTCGTAACGGTTGCCAAAAATATCAAATCGGATATTCATATTGTATGCATAAATACGGACGGATTATTTACTCAGGAAGATAATCTGGAAATTTTCGAATTGTTAAAGCCTCACAAAGCCAATACTTATTACAATGAAATTAAGTCTATACATGGACATGATGCCTTCCTGATTGAAAGTGACAAATTATCACAGATCTTGATTCCCATATTTACTTTTTATTAAACAATTCGGGGTTCGGTTTAAGAAATGAAAAGATTTTTTGCAGGACTCTCAGCTGATAAAAAACCGCAAAAAAGAGAAAATATATTTGGAAAAAAGGAATTTTTTTCGTATCTTTATAGTATAGGAACGACAAATAAACTTTTTTTTCGGTATTCATTTTTTGATGAGTAAACAAACAGTATTTTCCAGATAACAACTTTTTGTAAAGAAATTGAATAAAAAACAGATACAAAAACGAATCTATATTTTCTTCGAAAGAGTTAACACGATTTTTTTCCATTCTTCAAAATCTTTCCCATACTGATCTTTTAACGCATTTGTGATTACATCTTTTATTGTGATTTCATGCGTTACGGCATAATATTTCAGAAATTTTTTGAAATTGGTGTCAATGAAAAAAGTTTGGGAACTCTCGGTTTTTTCATCTTCTGTGGTTTCTAACCCATTGGATATTATTAAGTTATCATTTTTTCTAGCCATACCTATGTTATTATTTAACCATTACTATTATTATCTTTTGCGACGGTGTCCTTTCTTTAGTTCTTCACATTTACTATATTTAAATACCTTAATAATGCTTCTTTTTGGTTTTCTGCCACCAAAATATAAAAATCAACAGGATTATTTTCTGTGTGAGAACTTTCCAAAGTTGTATAATATTTCCTGCGACTTTCATTATCTCCCTTTAAATTAGTTATTACATATCCTTTACTCAATAAATATAAATTCATTAACAACCTTGATGTACGACCATTACCATCAATAAATGGGTGTATTTTCACAAGCTCATCATGTAAATAAGAAGCTGTAATTATAGGGTGTTCTTCTTTCTCTTTCTTTTTATATTCTTGAATGAAATTTTCCATTTGAGATTGTATTAAATAGGGTTGTGGGGGTATATGTCTACTTCCGGAGATCATAACAGGAACAGTTCTGTATATCCCGGCATTCTCTCTGTCAATTCCGTGTAGTATTAAAGCGTGGATTTCCTTAATAAGCTTTTCCTCTATTTGTATATCATTTTTAGCAATTTCTTTTATAAAAGAAATTGCTTGTGCATGATTAATAGCCTCTAAATGTTCTTTCATTGATTTTCCCGCTATTGTTATTCCCTCCTGAATAACTAAAGCCGTTTCTTGTAATGTAAGAGTATTACCCTCGATTCTATTGCTTTCATAAGTATATTCTATGTCCAATGCTCTTTGGATTTTATTCAGAGCTTCATTAGAAAGAGGTCTTAAATTCAATAATTTTGTATGTAAGATGCTTATTTCCGATAGTAACTGATTTAATGTATTATTCCCCATGATTCTGAAATTTGATCGATTTCTTACTTTTCAAAGATAGAAAAATAATTAATGAGATATTATAATACTAATGGTTTCACAATAAAAGGCTGCGTATGTCCTGCTTGTATACAATCATAACAAAACAAATCACTTCTTGTATTGGACGGTAGTTCTATTTTGTGAAGATAATAACTCTCTTGGCAAGTATTAATCAACCGAACATCAAAGTGCTGGTTTACTAAAGAGGAAAAGGTGTTTGGCTGGTCAAATAAAGGGAAAGGGCTAAATCTAACACAATACATTACTAAATTGGCAACTACAGCTTCAATACAATTAATTAGTGTTGCTTCTGAAAAATGTGAATCTCTATCGTGTTTAGTTTTATTATATGAATTATACCAACTAATTGAAGTTGTAGGATTTGCCGAATCCCAATTACGAAAAGGGGCGATAGCAGGTATAGCTGAGTATGTTTTCAAGGTAAATTCAAACTCTCTCAAATATAATTTATCTACTAATTTGATATAATCTTTAGTTGTAAAGGTTTTTCCGTTTATAGGATATGTACTAGACTTATCCATATAATACTTCCAAGAATTTTCAACTTCTGTACAAGCTAAAATTAAAAGTTCTCGGGTTTTATGACTGTATGTAAGTAATCCATTTTTATCAGGTTCAATATAAAGGAATAATTCATCCAATCGATTTATCAATAAACGCAAAGCTTGTTCAACAAGCCTCATTTCAGTCTTTGTTACATTAAGTGCTTGAAATGTATCATTGTGAAAGTAAAGTGAAGGTCGCCAAACACTCTCAATAGATTGTCCAACTTCTAGATTCATTTGTTCAATATCCTCAGCTCCAAAGGTATTTATAACCCAATCCTTTAATGTCCCATTTTTAGCTTGAATAGCAGTTAATCCCGGAGAAATAACATAAAGCCCCTCATCTTTGCCATAAAAGTGGACAAAGTGTGTATCAGTCTCATATGCATAACCCCTTGGCTGATTAATATGTACAGGGTCAATCCAACAGGGTAGTGTCGTTTTTGTATTTTTATATGTTATTCCTTTCATTATTCGAATATCACCAAAGTTAGTCAAAAAAAATCTATCAAATTGGTTTTTGACGAGATGAAAATAGTCGGTGCCGGAAGCGACCGGTTCCTGATAGGAAAAAACTATTCAGGGAAAAAATGTTTAGAGCCATAAAGATATTCTCCCGTATTTAAGCCAAAAAAGATGAGATTAAAATGATAAGATAAATTTACACTTCTGATGTATTTTTTATTTATTGGGCTCTGCCCTTTTCTTCCTCATTTCCTCCTTTTATGTTTTTGGTCCTGATAGCATTATTTCCGAAAGAATAACGGACGGAAAACCGTATTGACTGTCTGAACTCACAATTTGAAAATTCCGTTTTAATGCCGGAAAAATAGGAGACAACTTTTATTTTATGAGTTTTGAAAATATCATTTGCATATAAAGATAGCGACAACTTCTTTTTAAGCAATAATACCGTTGCTCCGAATCCTAAATTTGACAGGTTTTTAATTTTGTAATATTCGACATATCCTGAAAATATGACCCCATAATTTAATGAAAGAGAGAGTGTTCTGTCCTTGTTTAAGATAAAATTATTAGATGTTTCAAAATATTTGGTAAATCCATCATAATCGGAAATATATGCAGGAAATAACGAAGTTATTTTATAGTAATTTATATTCAAACTGTTTGTGCTTTCCCACCATTTCCATTTTTTGAAGGTATAAGACTCGGAAAGCCCTATGGTAGATTGATTATACGCATTTTCATATTTTGCAGCGATATTGATATTATCATTGGAAATATAGGATACCTGCGTTCTCATATCATCGGAAAAGCTCATATAAACGGAGCTGTTCCAGTTATCTTTGCGTGTATAAGATAATTCCAGATTATGGGTATAGGAAGGGTTTAAAAAGGGATTTCCTTCGGAAGTCGAATAGGGATTGGTGTATCTGACGAACGGATTCAAAGAATGGAAAGAAGGTCTGCTGATCCTTTTACTATAATTGAATGAAAAATTATTATTGTCATTGGGAACGTACTTAATATAAAAAGTGGGGAATATTTTCAGATAATCGTTTCTATGCGTTTTAGATAAGGTTTGCGATACGCCTTTGATCTGAGTGTTTTCCATTCTGAGACCCAGCTGGGTTTCCCATTTTCCTGTTTTTTTATTTCCTGAAATATACAGCGATTGCAAGCTTTCATCATAATCGAACTCATCGCTTTTGTTTGTCTGAAACACAGGAGTTCCCGAAGTCAAGTCATAATAATAGATAGAACTGTTGTTTTTGGTAAAAGATAATTTCCCTCCATAAGACAGCCTGAGCCATTTCAAAGGGTATTCCACATCCACTTTTGCCGAATAATTGGTGATGCCTTGTTTACTTCCGTTATTAGCGGAAGCATAACTGCCCGCTATATAATCGGTGAAATTATCATACTCTTTGGTTTTGAAAGTTCG
>JAISMV010000089.1 GCA_031276535.1 Flavobacteriaceae bacterium | reverse complement strand
CGGTTATTTGAAAGGTTCTACAGAGTTAATGAAGGAAGAACAAGAAATAGCGGCGGAACAGGATTGGGATTAGCCATTGTTAAAAACTCTATTTTATTACACGGCGGAGACATTCAGGTTAAAAAACATGTTCCTAAAGGATTGGAATTCTTATTTACCTTGAGAAAATAAAATCAGGGATTTATACGACCGAAAGACGAGGTGCAGGAAAAATTCAAAAAGCGGGATAATTCCGCCAAGTTTTCCCTTTCCTCAATGGGCAAAATATCGTAGACTGGTTTAAGGAACAGTTTAGCAAACTGCGTCACACCTAAAAAAGGTAGAAGAATTAAGGTGTGATTACCCTCTGTTTACCAAATAATTAGTATATTTATCGGCGAAAAGAGAATGTCTTTATGATTACGCAGAGGTTAATACGAAAAAATGAAATAAAACTATGAAAGCACTATTAACTATCATTACATTATTTTTGAGTGTTACGACATACGCTCAAACATATAAGTTTTATCAAACAGACAACATCAACAATCAATTAAGATTAAATTCGAAAACAGGAGAGGTATACCAGATTCAAAATGATGGACAAACATTTTTGGTTCATCCGGCTACTACTCCGAATAATGAGAAACCTAATAGGTACACTCTCTATAAAACCCAAAATATGTGGACATATATTCTTATTGATAAATTTTTAGGTAAATTATGGCAATGCCAATACAGTGTAGAAGGAACGGAATATATATCATCATGGGTAATCAATCCTTATTCACTCTCATATTCTGAAAGTAATAAATTTATGATACAACCCTTGACAAGTATGTATCAGTTTTACCTCATTAATGATGAAACTGGCGATATGTGGAAATTTCAGTGGAGTACAGAAGGCGATGAATATCGCTGGATTGAGAAAATGTAAGAATTAGTTAAATTTGAACTTAGGTTCTCAACACGGTTCTAGTTTTACTCAAGTTGGAAATAGTAGTGAATTGCTTTCAAAAAAATATTATTTCTTTATCTATGGTAAGTGTTAGTGATTTTTATAAAGAAAAACAGTGTACTTATAAGGGTGAAAAATATTCTGTTCGTGATAATGGGGCGGTCTTGAAACATCCTCGTGAGGGCAAACGTCCGCGGCCGACCGACAACAAATGGACTTTTGGCAAGTTCAAAGCTAAAATTGGCTATATGGAAATTGCCTCTGTTCGCATTCATAGAATAGTCGCAACTGCCTTTCACGGAGAGCCGCCTACCAAAGAACATGTTGTCGATCATATAGACACTAATAAACAGAATAACCGCCCTGAGAATCTTAGATGGGTTACGAGGTTAGAAAACGTATTGCTAAATCCAATTACAGCAAAACGTATTGCAAATGTATGTGGTAGTGTGGAGGCGTTTTTAGCTGACCCAGCAAAATACCGTGACCAATTCCTAGAGCCCAATCTTAAATGGATGCAAGCGGTAACCGTTGAGGAAGCCGAAATAAGTTTAAAACGTATGCTGGCTTGGGCAAAAAGCGATAATAAAAGATCATCGACAGATTCGTTGGATGAATGGATATTTAGCCAGAAATTTACCCAAAATCCACCTGTCAAACCCGTTACAGAATTCTCTGAGTTAATAATGGCAAAAACAGCAGGAGCCGCACAGAGAAAATGGAATGTCCCCTCTGAATTTCCCTGTTGTCCGCAAAAAGCCGGAAAAGATCCCATCGCAGCTTATGCTGGAAAACTTAAAACAGGTTCCGTATTTTGTCGCAATCAAGCCTATTCTTCTTTGGTGTTTAAGAGCGCAATGTCAGACGACCATCAGGCACTTTATGTAATATCTGAATCCTCCGAAGGAGAAAAAACCGTAAAGCGTTGGGCACTTGCGGAGATTACCCATGAAGATAACTTGTTTGTGCATATGAGTCGTGGCACATTCTTCACAAAAGAAGGAGCAGAAAAACAATTCTGTCTCGCACAAGGTTTTGAATGGAATGGTGGAGATTCCATTGATGATTATTTTTAAGTAGAAAGAGAAAGAAAAAATGTACATTTGTTAAAATGACAAAAAAATGACAAAAGAATATTTTTCTCAATTTCTTAAAGAAAATCTACCTATTGCAGACATTGCCGGAATCACATTAAAGGAATTTTCCGATGCCTCATCTCAAGTGCAGGTTTCCTTGTCTTTTATAACTCAAAATCCGTTTAAATCCATGTTTTGGGCAGTTCAGGGGATGGCTGCCGAATTGTCTACAGGGGTATTGTGTATTGATAAAATAGCCAAATCAACAAAAAATATTTCTATGTTGGTGATCCGGCAGGAAGCCGATTTTACTAAAAAAGCAACAGGCAAAATAACGTTCACCTGCAAACAAGGGCAGGAGATTGACAGGGCATTGCAAAAAGCGATAGAAACCAAAGAGGGACAGGTAGTTATTGTCGAATCGGAAGGAAGAGACGAAGAAGGAGATGTGGTAGCTATCTTCCGTTTCACCTGGAGTTTTAAGGTGAGGGAATAATTTTTCACTTTAGATATTAACCCATATGAATCTGCTTTGTAACATAATATTAAGTTTGATTTTTGCCTGTATAGCAACCATACATATTTATTGGGCTTTTGGTGGTAATTGGGGGAAACAACAGGCTGTACCAACTACAACAACAGGTGTTTCTCTCTTTGTCCCTAATTTTTTTTCATGCTTTGGGGTGGGAATAATTCTTATTAGCTTCATTTTATTAGTGAATTATGGAGATTTAGATTTCATACCTCAAAAAATTTATATATCCTTACTCATTATTGTGGCTATCATTTTTCTGATGAGAACCATTGGTGATTTCAAATATGTTGGATTCTTCAAGAAGGTCAATGAAACCAATTTTGCAAGACTGGATAGAAATTATTATTCCCCTTTATGTTTAATTATTTTTATACTCATTATTGTTAAATTATTCAATACCATAGTTAACCCGTAGCGCATTATCTTTTAGGGTAGTTTTCAGGTCATTGATACTTCCACCGAAGACAAATTTGTTAAAATGTCGAATAGTAGTCCGAGTTGTAATTTCAGTTTAACCGGCTTAAAGTAAAAATCTTCAAAATCACGTAATTTGCGTAATTCTTTCAAAATTAATTTGTAACTTGCATCCAAGTTGCTTATACGTTCATATGTATGGAATTAAATAAATATATAGCTTTTTAACTAATTGAG
>JAISMV010000040.1 GCA_031276535.1 Flavobacteriaceae bacterium | reverse complement strand
TCAATCTTTCCGTCAACTCCGCCGGACTCATCTTTAAATAAAAGGAAATGCTTTTACTGTTTATCAGCTCCATGTTATTATAATAAACCGGAGTTCCCCCACCGGGACTTAATACTATATTATCCGTATTTAGTACCGTATCTAAGCATGAATTTTCTATTTTTCGGAAATAAATTTCTCCTTTTTCCGAAAATATATCTTTAATGGATCTCTTTTCATTGGAAACAATGTAGTCATCCAAATCGACAAAATTCAGATTCAGATTCTCAGACAATCTTTTTCCAACAGTGGTTTTACCGCTTCCCATATAACCGACCAAAGAGATAATCATAACATAAAAACGTTTTTGCAAATATGAGATTTTTTCACAGAATGTTTGTATAGCGAAAAAAAGTAATTATATTTGCACTCGCAAAAATAAAAGCTTTATTAAAGAAGTAAACTAATTGCAAGACCTGGTAGCTCAGTTGGTAGAGCACAACACTTTTAATGTTGGGGTCCTGGGTTCGAGCCCCAGCCAGGTCACATACTTTTCCCCTGTTTAGTCGGGTTGAAGGATGCTGTTGGACAAGTAAAGCCGGGTAGAGCAACTGACTCTTAATCAGTGGGTCAAGGGTTCGAGCCCCTTCGGAGTCACAAACCAGAGTAAAAACTCACGTGGTGGAATTGGTAGACACGCCATCTTGAGGGGGTGGTGTCCGTAGGATGTGCCGGTTCGAATCCGGTCGTGAGTACACCTTTATATTTTCGGTTTTTGGCAGATCTCCGTTTTTCGGATAACTTCGTTTTATTTTAATACAATGTTTACAATTCTTTTGGGAACCACAATGATTTTTGCAGGTTCTTTCCCGTTCAGGTAATTGAGAGTTTTAGGGTGCGCCAATACAGCTTCTTCCACTTCTTTGGGAGAAGATGAAGCAGAAATCTCTATTTTAAACCGTACTTTTCCGTTAAAACTTACCGGATATTCAAAACTGTCCGAAATCAGATAACTTTCATTAAATTCAGGGAAAGGGACATATTCAATGGTTTCGTCGTGTCCTAATTTTTCCCATAATTCTTCCGCAATATGTGGAGCGTAAGAAGATATTAAAACAGCCAGATCTTCTAATATTTCTCTTTTGTTGGATTTTAATTTGGTTAATTTATTGGTGGCATCCATAAAAGAACTTATGGTAGTATTAAAGGAAAAGTTTTTCATATCCTCCGATACTTTTTTGATCAACTGATGTACTATACGCAATTCTTCCCGGGTTGCTTTTTCTTCGGATACAGACCATGTTTCATTTTCCCCGGAATGGTATAATTTCCAGAATTTTTTCAGAAATCCGGATACCCCGCTTAATCCCTGCGTATTCCATGGTTTTGCCTGTTCCAGCGGGCCTAAAAACATTTCATACATCCGTAAGGCATCGGCGCCGTATTCTTCACATATATCATCAGGATTGATCACGTTGTAGTAAGATTTAGACATTTTTTCAACTTCTCTTCCGCTAATATATTTTCCGTTTTCCAGAATGAATTCGGCATCTTTAAATTCGTCCCTCCAATTTCGTAATTTTTCTATGTCCACTTCATCCGTAGCTCCCTTTAAAAGGGTTACGGCAATACGAACAGGGGTAATTCCTGATTCCCGGTCTTTAAGATTACAGGAAATAAAATTATTCGTTCCGTTAATCCGATAAACATACGCGCTTTGTCCCAGAATCATACCCTGATTGATAAGTTTCCGGAAGGGTTCTTCACTGTTTACATATCCTAAATCTTTTAAAAATTTGTTCCAGAAACGAGAATACAGTAAATGTCCGGTAGCATGTTCGCTTCCTCCTATGTATAAATCTACATTTTCCCAATATCGGATTATTTTATCATCAGCCAAATGACTATTGTTTTTCGGATCCGTATACCGCAGGTAATACCAGGAACTTCCCGCCCATCCGGGCATAGTGCTCAGTTCCAGCGGAAATATGGTGATATGGTTTATCAACTCATTGTCTACTACCTGTTGCTTTTCCGTATCCCATGCCCATGTTTTAGCCTGCCCTAAAGGAGGATTCCCTTCTTCCGTAGGGAGATATTTTTCCACTTTTGGAAGAACTAAAGGCAAAGCGGATTCCGGTAAGGTGTAAGGAATATTGTTCTTATAATAAACAGGAATCGGTTCTCCCCAATAGCGCTGGCGGGAAAATACGGCATCCCGCAAACGATAATTGATCGTTGCCCGTCCGATACCCATCTTTTCTACCTCCTCACTGATTTTTTTCTGTGCGTCGGTGACCGTTAATCCTTCGATAATGCCTGAATTGATGCAGATTCCCTCTTTGGAAGAAAAAGCCTGTTCCTGTACATTTTCTCCGCCTTTGATCACCTCCCGGATAGGAAGTTTAAAATGCCCGGCAAAACGGTGATCTCTTTCATCATGGGCGGGAACAGCCATTATGGCTCCGGTTCCGTATCCCATCAGTACATAATCTGCAATGTAAACAGGGATATTCTCCCGAGTAAACGGATTGAGGGCATACGCTCCGGTGAATTGTCCGGAAACGGTTCTGGCATCTGCCATACGATCTCTTTCGGAACGTCTGGCACTGTCTTCTTTATATTGATTTACGGCTTCGGAATATTCTCCTGTAGTAATTTGATCCACCAATGGATGTTCCGGCGCCAATACCATGTAGGTAGCCCCGTATATGGTATCGGGACGTGTGGTAAATACTTTTATTTTAACGGTGGAATTCTGCACGGAAAAGTCTATTTCCGCGCCTCGTGATTTTCCTATCCAGTTGCGCTGACTTTCTTTTATTGCCTCGCTCCAGTCAATGGTATCCAATCCCTGAATCAGCCTTTCCGCATAGGCTGTGATCCTCATAGACCATTGCATCATTTTTTTCTGATACACAGGGTGACCTCCACGTTCGGAAACTCCGTTTACCACTTCATCATTAGCTAATACGGTTCCCAAAGCCGGACACCAGTTTACGGTGGTTTCCGCCCGATAAGCCAGTCGGTAATTCAGTATTATCTCCTGCTTTTTTTCTTCTGATAAGTTATTCCACTCTTCTGAAGTAAACACCTCTTTTTGAGAGGTGCAGGCATTAACCCCGGCATTTCCCTCTCTGGAAAAAATATCTGTTAACTCATTGACAGGGCGAGCCTGTTGAGCATCGTTGCAATAATAGGAATTGAATAACTGAATAAAGATCCACTGAGTCCATTTGTAATATTCCGGATCGGAAGTTCTGAGTTCTCTATTCCAGTCGAAAGAAAATCCCAACTTTTTTAATTGGTTATTGTATCCGGTAATTTCATTTCCTTTATTATCTATTCCGCCGCTGATATTCACTTCGGTGGTGACCGCCGGGTGTTGTCCGGTTTGAACGGCATATTGTTCTGCGGGAAGCCCAAAGCTGTCATACCCCATAGGATGAAGTACGTTAAATCCCTGATGGCGTTTAAATCTTGAATAAATATCGGAAGCGATATAACCGAGTGGATGCCCTACATGCAGCCCGGCTCCTGACGGATACGGGAACATATCCAATACGTAGTATTTAGGTTTTGAAAATTCATCAGATGCGGCAAATGTTTGTTGCTCTGCCCATTTTTTCTGCCATTTTTTCTCAATGTCCTGAAAGTTATACTGCATGATCTTAGGGGAAATAATAAGTTTTAATTTTTGCAAATGTAATGATTTATTCAGTTTTCGGGAATATTCAGAAAAGATAATTCCAATGCGGATTCAGGTCTCAAATGCGACTAAATTATTTACATAAAAGGAATTCCCCTCCGGATATTAATCCGGAGGGGAATTCTTTAACTAATCAGATTCTTATTTTTAGCGTCTGCCGTTTCTCTCTCGAAGACTTTTCCTAAAATTTCCTGTTCGTTATCTTTATTCCGGAATATAAATAATTTCTCCATTCTCCAATTCATAGGCTATGCCTACCTTTTTTCCTTTTTTCCCGGATGATCTTTCCTGTGAAGGGACGTATCTATCAATTTTATTTCCTTCTTTGGTAATGATTTCCATATTATCTTTTCCGGGGTTTTTTACGATAGTAAAATCTTCTTTAGTGAAAACTTCGGTCATATTCAGATGCATAACCATGGCAACCATAAGAGCAACGGCAAAAACCATAGCCACGTCGAAAAGGTTCACAATAACACTTAACGGATCGGTATCTTCTTCTTTGAAAAATTTACTTATTCTTCTTTTCCTTCTCATGTTCTGCTGCTTTTTCTGTTAAAATACGGGAAACGTAATCTAAATTATTTACCTCTTTCGCATACCATCGTTGTTTGAATTGCAGAGTGACCAAGCCTATTACGCTAACTACCAGACCTACTACCGTGGTTGCAAAAACCACCTGCATGTTGTATGCCATGCCGGAAATATCTCCCGTGGATAATCCCACCAAAGCCGGACTCATGGCTATCAGAGTTCCTATTAACCCCAAGACGGGACCCAGCTTAGCCAATATTTTAGACAGAAACAGATCTTTATCCGCCTCATTTTCAAAATTTGAAATCAGGTAGTCCGAATAGGCTTCGCTTGAAGGTCTTTCCAACAGATCTCTCAAATATTTTATGTATATGGAGTTATTATTTTCAGGCAAAACTTTTTTTAATTCTTCTATATTTTCCAATGACAGACGATCAATTTTATCCGTAAGAGTTTTATCGTTTTTCCTTTTGATCATAAATTGGTTGTAAAAACTTCCCGTCAGGAATAGGGAACGGACAAAAAGAAACAGGAGAACGATAATATCCGGTATTAATAAGCTGTTTGCCACCCAAAATAATGTTTTTGAAATGAGTTCCATATTTTTATGAGTTTTTTATTTATTGTTTTTTTTTATCATCCATTTTAATTTATTTCCATAAAAACCTGTGAGAAAGAGGATAAGGAATATACCCAAAAATAAAAGGATGTATTGGTAATTCAAAGGTTTTTCCGAAGCCCGGTAAATAATTTTTCCGTCTACCGTGGTCATTAATCCCAAAACACAAACTATCAGGCTTACCAGAAAATGTATTTCAAGCCGCAATTCTGTTTCGGGAACCAGCTTTTTCACTAAATAACTCAACAGGGGAAACATAATAACGGAAATTAAAGCAAATGTGTAGGCAATAACGGAGAAATCGGTTCCTGTAAAATAAAACATAGTTTGAGTCAGCCCATAAAACAGGACTAAAAAAAGCAACAGCCCCGGATACCAAAACAAAAGGCGTATCCATTTTTTTTTCTTTTTCCCAAACAATTCCAATAATGCGGCAAAGCCGAAAGCGAAGCAAATGGCGGATTCCACGGTTACCAGTACTGCCGTATCCTGCATTATCCCCTCATTAGTGAGGAAGTCCGTTATTTGCGTTTTTGACTGTTGAGTGGCATAAGGATAGGTAAGGAAAACGAAAATTCCGCATATGATACCGAATATTCCTGTATGCCACCACTTCCAGAAACTAAGTTTTATAGCACAGTTAATGACTATGAAGCTCATAAGTATTTGAATTAGTAATTCCATAAATCATGAAAAAATTGGAATGATAAATTCTCCTTTTATATCTTATTTATTTTTTCTTCTTTTTCTGATGAATAGTATTAATAGCGCCAGAATAACAATTACAACAGATGCGATAATAATTCCGTTTAAAGTGGTCTTTTCCGACTTATTTCCCGTATTGGCTACCTTTTCTTTTTTAAGAACCATTCCGTCTTTTTCGTTAACCGCACTTGTTCCTGTTTTCATGACAGAAATCTGTTGTTTATATTCCAACGCTTTTTGAGGATCCACTTTTGTTGTGATAAAATCTTGCAGTTTGGTATTTTCTCCGGAAAATCCCGAACCTGAATGTCCGAATTCCTTTACAATATCAGTATGCAAAGAAGCTACTTCTTTCAGTTGTTCTTCCGTAGCTTTCCACATCCCTTTACGTGCAGTTTCCATCATAACTGCCGTAATTTCCTCTAAAGCCGCCGGACTGACATTTTTAAAAAATTCTTTAACTTCCAAATGGTCCTTATCCTTTATATAAACATCATAAACCTGATTCCACAGCTCGTTATCAATAACATCCGGTTTCATCACATTCCATCCGTATGTGTTGGTTATTGCTTCGGTAATATCCGCCGCGCTGGATGCTCCTCCTTTCATTTTTTCCCTGATGTACACAGGATTAAAAATGGTGGTACGCGACTCGACTCCAATAGCCTCTTTAAGCTCTTGTATCCTGAAATTATTATGGTTTCTGTAATCGGCAAAATAAGCATCGGGATCTTTGCCCGTTACATTACGGATCGCCAGATTCATTCCTCCCATAAATTCGTACACATGATCCAGACTCAAAGCGCCCCAGGTATTGCTTTGCCTCGGATGAATCACCATATCCGTATTTTTCAGCGCAGCCCGAAGCAATCCTTTATGGAATTCTCCCCAGTTTTTATCGCTTCCGTAAACAGCTCCCATATTATTAATGTAGGTATCTGCGATTTCTTTTTCATCTTCCCATTTATCTCCGGCAGTTACCATTTCCTGAATTCCGGTTCCGTACATTCCGTTGATTCCCCCGAAGATCCGTTGTGTAGACATCTGGCGGGCGTCTTTGGGAGCAACTCCCTGATCTACCAAAGTTTTCTCTATATCCAAAGTACTTTTGGCAACCTGATTTTCATATTTGGAATCTTTGGCAGCAGCTGCCATTTCCACCGCCCGGGAAATCAAAGCCAGTCGGGAGGCTGCCAAATCTCTGAATTGCCCCGAAGTCTGGATCACTACATCTATACGCGGACGTCCCAAGGTTTCGGAAGGAATCAGCTGCAAGTCGGAAACACGTCCGAACCCGTCACGAACAGGCTCCACTCCTAACATATAAAATACCTGAGCTATGGTTGTCCCTTCACTTTCTATAAATTCACTGCTCCAGAAAGTATAATTCACTTTTTGGGGATATTTTCCATGTTCTTTTACATATCGGGCAAGAGTTGCATCTACCAGATCTTTCCCTCTGTCCCATGCAACTTCCGACGGAGTGGCTTCCGCATTGATCGAATACAGATTTCTTCCCGTAGGAACGGCATTGGGATTAGCCACAGCATCTCCTCCCGATGAGGGAGGTATGTATCCTCCGGAAAGCGCATTAAGCAGGGATTTGAATTCTAATTCGGGACTTTCTTCCAATCCTTCCTTATAGTGGTTGATATGGGTAATAGCTCTTTCTATTTCTATAATAGCACGGGCTTTATCTTTTTGTTCTTTGGTATATTCCTGTTTTTTCGTTGTTCCATGCGTGGACGTTGCATGCATAGCCGTTCCATGCACAGCTGTTTTTTCCGTAAGACCATGAGGGTTGGCTTTCTCCTTGTTTTTATCTTTTTCTATTTTTTGAGAGTGAGGATGTGATGCATGCGGCATCGGTTTTTTATCCGAATTATTCATAGAATGTCCCGTTGCATGGGGATTTTTCCCTTCCGTACTTTTAGAACTCATGGAAAAGTTTCTTTTAGGAGGCGCTACTATGGTCTTCGCCTCTTCCAGTTCTTTTTCCGTTATACCTGAAATGCTGCAAACAAGCAGATCATTCACGACTTTTCCTCCCAATACCTGATTTACTAACGCTTTTGCCGGATTCAGGTAACGTTGGGTAAAAAACACTTTGTTTTTTAATTGTTTTTCCGTCACTGTTTTTCTTTGTTTGTCCAAAGCAGCCAAACTATATGCAATGGGATCCGCACTCATAGCTAACACGGAAGAACGGATCTTATCCGCAGTATAGGGTGTTCCTGAAGTATACAAATGCCCTGTCATCTTTTCATTGGCAATTTCCTCCGCAAAATTTTCTATTCTTTCTATTTCTTCTAGAGTATACGGTTTGGTAAGAATGCTATCTAAGCGCAATTCTCTGTGCAATCCCATTTTTACGGTTATTTTCTTTATCTCCCCGGAAATTTGCGGTTGTTTTTTTTCTTCCGTTTTATAGTAATACTGAATCTTATCCTGCAATTCTTTAAATTGAGCACGGGTTTGGCTTTCCATAAAGGCAGGAGTCAGATAAGAAACCACTGACGCATAGGAACGCCTTTTTGCCATCATACTTTCCCCTATGTTTCCGATGGTATAATAATAAAAATGAGGAATGGTTCCCACTAATCTGTCCGGCCAGTCGTCACTGCTGAGAGCTACTTGTTTTTGAGGAGTAAATTCCAAACTTCCGTGGGTTCCGAAGTGAATCAGCGCATCTGCCTTAAATCCGTACTGAGTCCATAGATAGGAACCTATGTAGGTATGTGGAGGCGCACTTTTTGCTCCATGAATAATGGAAAAAGAATCTTGTCCCAATCCTGCCATAGGCTGAGGTAATAGTACTATATTTCCGAATTGTATACGGGAAACTGCCAGATAGGACTTTCCTCCTTTTATAACATTCATGTAACTTCCCGGAGCTTCTCCATAAATGGAAGTGACCTCTGCATATTTTTCTTTGGAAACAGACTGGCTAATCCATGATTCATATATTGATCTTTCTACCAGTTCGGGATTTCCGTTTTTCAGAAAGTCGTCAAAAGCTCCTTTTGCATATGTGCTCATTACGGAGCCTTGTGCCATGAGTATTTTTTCGAATTCTTTTTCCGTTTCCGGTAAATTATCTACTTTGTACCCTTCTTTTTTCAGCCTTTTCAGGAAATTATAGAGAGAAGGAACTGTTTCCAAGCCTTGTGCTGTAAGCGATTCTTTTCCCGGACCTTTAAAGTAATAAATGGCTATTTTTTTCTCTTCATTTTTTTTCTTTTTCAGTTCTATGAAGTTATGGATGATCCGGGTGAAATTTTTCAACCTGTCGGGAATAGCCTTAAATACATAAAGATTATTTTTGTCAAGTTCTTGTGAGTTGAGCACATAGGGATAAATTCCTCCGTCAATTTCCGGCATAACTACACTTTGAGAAAGAAAACCTCCCATCATTCCCATAGGGTCTTTCATCCATTCCTCCCGGGTTTGAAGTATAGCCAGCGGAAGAAAAACAGGAACATTCCTTTCTTTCAACCAGTTAACGGCAGCATCTGCCTGTCCCATCGCCAGCCTTCCGTGTGCAAAATGGATTACTGCATCGGGTTGAATTTCCTGCAAAAATTTCATCCTTTCCAGAGAGGAAGAAACCGGATATACATTGAATCCTTGGTTTTGAAGGGTGGTAATCAGGCTGTCCAAATTTTCTCTGTTTCCGCTATACGGGTCGTTCAATCCGCCCAGAATAGCTATTTTGGGCGCTCCTTCCTTATAGAGCTTGTTTTTCTTTAAGTACTCTTCGTATTCTTTTCCGGTTTTAAAGGATAGTGTTTCATCTAAATGGTAATATACATTTTCCGCTGTTTTTACCAGAGAATCCGCAGGGGTAACGAAGAGTTTTTTAGAATCTATATTTTGGCGGATATATCTTGCCAGGTTTTGATAGTTTTTTTTGTTTCCGTTATCTAAAAAAGATTCTACCGCCTGCATTTTTATACTGTCTAAACTGCAAAGGTTATTTTCAGGACTGGTTGCTCTGTAAATGTAAAGAGGAACTCCCTTGTCCATAATCTTTTTTAATTGTTCTCTCTGCTCTGCAGTTACTTTCATTCCCATTCCAAAACCTAAAACAAAATCATAGTTTTTAAGTTTGTCCAGATCGTCGAAAGAAATTTCTTCGTATCGTATAAATTTATCTTTGTTTGACTGGATCAGACTTGTAGTTTGAAATTTTTGGAAATTGACCAATGCTACTTTTGTGGGAGATGCCATCTTATCCCAGACAAACCAGCCTCCCAAAGCCAAAGCTGCCAATATTAAAGTTAGGATTTTTAGTTTATTTTTTTTCATGTCCTGTTTTTTTATTCGGATCGGATATGTATTTATTTAGGTAAAAAGTTATGTTTACAGAGTTATCTGACTATTAATTTTTTGGTCTCTTTAAAGGCGCCTGCCTGAAATACCAATACGTATATTCCGGGATTTAGTTTATATAAATTCAATTCCTTTGAGTAAAATCCGGATTGGTTTGTTATAGCTTCTTCATATACCTTTTGTCCTGTCAGGTTGAATATGCTTACTTTTCCATTTCCTAAAGAAGAAGAATTTAATTCATACACCAGAGTGGTTGTTTTATTCACGGTAGGATTAGGATATAATCCGAATGATGATTTGTCTTCCAGTTCTATTATTCCCAAAGAATTGGTCACATCTTCATAAGAAAAACTTATGTTTCCTGTGGCTGTTCCTCCAAAGGCGGTAAACCACATTTTATAGATGGTTCCGTTTTCCTGTTTTATATAATATTTATTATCCGGAATTGTATAACTAAAACCGGAAAGTTCTTTCCATCCGTCTCCTATGGTATTTATTTCCGATGAAAAATCAGGATCTTTAACTGCTGAGGTATCTCCTTTCGCTTTTTTCGCCACCTTTATTCCGGATTTATGTAAAGCCCCTGTAACCTTATACATCGTAATATTTTTATAGTAAGAATAATATTGGGTGAAAAGCAAATCCCAATCTGCATCTACAGGTATTGACTCTACAAGTTTATTATTAGTCAATGAGTAGTAATTAAAAGATCGTCCTGTTCCCTGGGTAAGAGGTAGTTTAAATGTTTCATCAGCACTCCAATTATGACCATCCCAAGTGGAAAATTTACAGGTATAACCATAAAAAAGTTCTTCTATCATAAATTTCCGATAAGTACCATCACTATATTTAAGGACAAATACAACAGAGCCTACTATCTTATGTGTCGCCATATTATAAGTACCCCATCCGGCAAAGATAGAAGCCCCGGCAGTGTCAAAAGCTCCTTCTTCCCACTCTTTCTCGTTATTATAAAGTTTTGTCCACGAACCCTCATCTCCAACATTTATATTATCCCAATCAGACGCTACACTAGCCGCTTTATAAACACTTATATCTGCAGCATCGTTAATACGCGTTGCGAAATCCTGAGGGCTGGGACCATTTAAAAAGGCAAGATCCCAATCTGCTACGGGAACGGGAGTTTGTTTGTCTGTTCCGAACTGAAAATATACCTGTTGGGTATATGACGGATTTAAAGTCAGGTTTACATTCTTTACCTGTGCAGGTAAAAAAGCACTTATACTTGTAATTACTAAAGATAATAGAATTTTTTTCATGATAATTTCATTCTTATAATTAATAGTGGGTTAACTTATTTTCACAAAGATAGAAATTTATTTAGAATATTTTAAAATAATATTTAGAATGCTTTGAAATAATGTTTATATTTGTTCTAAATAAATACTTTATGTAAAAAACTGAGTGACATGAAACATAACACGTGTAAAAAATTACTGATTTGTTCTTTACTGCTGGTGTCTTGGGCTGTATATTCACAGGATAAGGACAGTTTAAGCACAAAAGGAAAAGAAATCGAAAAAATTGTAATCACAGGACAATACCTCCAGCAAAGTATTGATAAATCCATTTATCAAATCGAAGTTATTTCGCAGGAGGATATAAAAAACAGAGCTGCGAGTACCATTGCAGATATTCTTGATTATAATCTGAATTTTGTTACCATCCCCAGCAGTACTTCGGGAAATTCCGATGCTTCTCTTTTCGGGTTGGACAGTCAGTACTTTAAGGTTCTGATTGATAACATTCCTTTAGTCAGCGACAATGGGATGGGTGGAAGCGTAGACCTGACAAAAATCGATCTGGACAATGTTGAGCGGATAGAAATTGTCAGAGGAAGTCTGGGGGTTGATTATGGTTCTAATTCCCTTACCGGATTGATCAACATTATCACAAAGAAAAAAATTCCCGGCAAATGGAAAATTTCAGGCTATGTGCAGGAAGAAACCGTAGGCGATGAGTATGACTGGAAAGAAAAGGGGAAACACATACAATCTCTGGATGTTGCCCATAATATCACCGACAAATGGTATGTTTCCGTCAATGCCAATCACAATGATTTTGAAGGTTTTTTTGGTGAAAAAGAAGGGAAAAGACACTATAAAAATGAAGGCGGCAAAAGAGGATATGAATGGCTTCCTAAAGAACAATGGAATGCGAAAGCCCTAATTAATTTCAGATCAGAAAAATTCAGCGCTTTCTATAAAGTTCATTATCTGAATGAAATTGTTAATTATTACAACCCGATTGTTAATTGGCAGTCTCTTGTTCAGGGAGTACCTTATACGTATTCTTCAAAAGACCGTGATTATAAAACCGACCGCTGGGGACATCATTTGTTTTTAAATGCCACGTTGTTTAACAGAATTGACTATAAAGGAGATTTCTCCTACCAGAAGCAAGACAGAGAATACAGGGACTATATATATGATATAGGAAAAAGGGAGGTCTTCGGATCTAAAGAAGCATATAAAAATTACGCTTACACGGATGCCTGGTATACCCGGGGAACATTTAGCAGATTCTTAAACAGTAAGGTCTTCGATTTTCAATTAGGATATGAATTCAATCTGGTGGAAGGATTCCGATCTGCCAGATCCAATCCTCTGGTAGGAGGATCAAGTGTTTCCGGTTTTAAAGAAGATATCAAAGATCATTTGGATAATTACGATGTTTTTGTTTCCGGAGAATTACGAACCAATGTGGGATTATCTTTACGTCCGGGATTCAGAAACAGCTTTAATTCAAAATTTGATGACCAGCAATCCTATTCTCTATCCATGAAGTTTGAATTATCCAAAAGTTCGGATATTCGCGCCGAGGTAGCTACCACTAACCGTACTCCTAATTTTGATGAATTACATACCTATTTTGTAAATACTAATCACGATATACAGGGAAATCCGGATTTAGTACCGGAGAAAGGATATTCCTCTGCAATTCACCTGAATAAGAGAATAAAAACCGAAAGCGGTTTTAAAGCCGAACTAAACCTGAGCACATTGTATATCAATCTGGATGATAAGATAGAACTCAGCATTACCAATCTTAGTCCACTTAAATACAGATATTTAAATGTTGATAAATATAAAACCTGGGGAGTATTGGCAGGAAGCAGCCTTCGCTACAAAAATCTGAGCTTTAGCTTGGGAATCTCCTATTTCGGTGTTTCCCTAGCTTTAGAAGACAATATCAACGGAACCTTGATAGAAGAAGTTCCCGATACAGACTATCTGTATTCATTACAGCTAAATTCCAGTCTTAATTATACCATTCCAAAATGGAAAACTACCTTTTCCGTTTATTACAAATACAACGGAAAGGAACCTCGATACATCCTGAACACAGACGAGAAATTTTACCGTTTAGGAGAACAAGACGGTTACAGCCTTTTAGACGCTTCCATTCGAAAATCGTTATTTAAAAATACCGTGGAGCTTACGGTAGGTGCAAGAAATTTATTCAATGTCAAGGACGTCAATACCACGGCTGCCGGGTCGGGAGCTCATCAGGGACCGGTATCAAGCATAAATTTGTTCTACGGCAGGTCGTATTTTGTAAAACTCGGATTTAACTTAAATATTTAAACCATGAAAAATAAACTTATAATTATAACAGGAATTTTGTTATTTACACTTATCGGTTGTAATGAAGACAACACCCCCATAGATGTCCCTCAGCCTTCAGGAGCTGTTTTGAATGCTCCTGTGGGAGGTCCCGCAGAGCCTAATCAGGTCTGGGTTGATTTGGATTTAAAAAATATAAAAGTAAACCAAAGAGATGCTTGGGACTTCGGATTTTACAATGGAGATGAATTCGTGGTTGTTCTGAATACCTCAATACTGATGGCTGCCGGAAAAACAGAATTCACAGATATAGACAAAGTAACCGAAAGTGACGTAACCTCTCTTAAATCCTTAGTTGGAGTGGGTACCTTTCAACCCGGCAATATGGTATATGTAGACGATATTAAAGGAAATTATCAGGAAAGAACAGCCATTGAGAAAATCAGTTCCAACGATGATGAAAACAAAGTATATCTGGTAAATATGGGACATTTTGTTTATACGGGAAGCAGCACCGATCTAATGTCTGTGGGAGACAGCAGAGGATGGAAAAAGATACGGGTCTTACGAAACGGAACCGGTGGATATAAAATACAATATGCAGATATTTCCGACACTACACATCAGGAAATCAGTATAAATAAAGGCAGTGCCGATTACGATTTTACTTTTTTAAGTCTGACAAAAGGAATTGCTGATATTCAACCTCCAAAAAATCAATGGGATTTATGCTTCACCGTCTTTGTAAATGAAACCAAAATGGGCACGGATTATACGACGTATACATATGCCGATTTTATTACCATTAACTCTATGAACAATACCGGAGCTTATCAGGTTATGATCCCCGGCGATACGGAAAGTTATGATTCCTTTACCAAAGACAATGTCGATTATTCTAAATTTATATATGATGATCAACGGGTTATTGGTGGCAACTGGAGAACTACGCCCGGAGGAGCCAAAGTATATACCGACCGGTTTTATGTCTTAAAAGACAATTTAGGGACATTATATAAAATAAGATTCCTGAATATGACCAACAGTCAGGGGCATAGAGGCTATCCTCAATTTGAATACGATGTTCTGCTTGATTAGAATAAAGTTTAAACTTTTACATATAAAAAATAAAATCCTGCTCTATAAGCAGGATTTTTTAATTTTAAGTCTTTTCTGGTGCTTATTTTTTCATCTACAATAGTAGAAATTTAGATGAGTCATTAGACAAGTTACTTCTTTTATTTGCAAAATTTATTTGAGAAGCGATAGTAAAAGATATGGAATTTAGAGTTAAAAGACAGTAAATATCACGAAGATATGACAAAATATACTACACTAAATACTTGATTATAATAAACTTATCCTACTCAAAAGTTAAGTTTAAAACCCAGTTGTAAAAAAGAAAAATTTTTCGTATCTTTATGAGATGGGGTGTGTAGTTTCTTTACGCCAAAATTTTTCAAACATTTTTCAGTCAAATTTTCCGCTAATAAGTTAAAGATATCATATTACGGAAATTTTTGTAAAAGCAGATTTTACAAAGAATTTGAACCGGAAATCGAACGATTCAGACTTTTCTTTAAATATTGAAAACGTGCATATGACGGTCAACTGCTTTTAGTTTGTGCCTAAATCGAACATAGTTTTTTTACTTATTGGAATCAGAATTGATAAAATTTCATCCTTTTTCTTCGTCGGCAATACAGGCTGCTGCCGTAAACAAAACATCTGTCGAAGAGTTTAAGGCGGTTTCCATGGAGTCTTGCAGCACGCTGATTATCAACCCTATTCCCACTACCTGCCAGGCTATTTCAGACGGAATGTCAAATAAATTACAGGCTACAGGAATCAATAACAACGATCCGCCCGGAACACCGGAGGCTCCGCAGGCACACAAAGCAGACAGGAAACTTAAAAGTATAACGCTCCATATATCCACTTCTATTCCCAAAGTGTGAACCGTAGCCAGTGTCATAATGTTAATGGTAATGGCGGCTCCCTGCATATTAATGGTCGCTCCCAGAGGAATGGTAACAGAATACGTATCTTCATTCAGCTTTAGCTTTTTGGAGAGTTCCATATTTACCGGAATATTGGCAGCGGAACTTCTCGTAAAAAAGGCAACCAGTCCGCTTTCTTTCAAACAGGTAAAAACCAGAGGGAAAGGATTCTTTTTAATTTTAAAAAATACTATGATAGGGTTGATGACCAAAGCTACAAGAAGCACGGTTCCACAAAGCACCCCCAACACATGTAGATAATCTTTCAAGGTGTCAACTCCCGTGCTGGCTATGGAATATGTTACCAGTCCGAATATTCCGACAGGGGCAAAACGGATAATAATGCGCACTATAAACGTTATTGCTTCGGATATGTCTGAGAATACTTTTTTTGTACTTTCACCGGCGTGCTTAAAAGCGACGCCTATTCCTGTCGCCCAAACCAAAATACCCATAAAATTGGAATTTATTATGGCAGAAACCGGATTGTCAACCAATTTCAACAGAATTGTTTTTAAAACTTCTATAATATCTGACGGAGAATCCGTTATCTGTTCGGCTGCTTCTTTAGGGATCAGTTGTGAAGGAAATAAGAAACTCATAAAAACAGCAGCCAATGCCGCCAGAAAAGTGCCGATGAAATAAAGCCATAAAACGGATTTGATGCTCGTTTTCTGTCCACTTTTAAAGTTACTGATTGCTGAAATAATCAGAAAAAAAACCAAAACCGGAGCTGCGGCTTTTAAAGCCGAAAGAAATAAATCTCCCAGAATTTCCATCATTTTAGCCTGCTCAGGAAAAAATAAAGCGAATAAAATTCCCACTAACAGTCCCACAGCTATCTGTAAGATTAAATTTCCCTGAAATAAGATTTTTTTAATTTCCATTATCAAAAAGATTGGTTGAATAAAACGGGTAGCACTTGTATAAATAATTGGACAAACTTATATAAAAAATTCAATTCATAAACTATAAAGACGCATTTTATTGATAAAAGACACTTGAAAAAAGAACTTGAATCCGGTTTTTCTTTTTGTCCTGAATTCACTTTTTTATATAATTTTGTACAGATCATAGTGTCAATACCGAAAGACCGGTCACTATTAAAGTCATAACAAAAATGAAGCGATTATTTTTATATTTTACAATAAATATCCTATGTTTTGCTTTCGGGCAGGAATCGGAAACAAAAAATTTTTCTCTGAAAAACGGAGATTTAATTTTTCAGGAGGCATATTCAGAAAATATGAGCAAAGCAATCAAAGAGGTAACCGCCGGCATCGAAGGGTATAATTTCACTCATGTAGGGATGGTTTGGATTGACTCTCTCAATACCGTTTATGTGATTGACGCCACTGAACCTCAGGTGCGCGTTATACCTTTGCGGGAGTTTTTATATCCCGAAAAGAAGAACCGGTTTCCTAAATCTGTGGTAGGAAGGCTTAAAGAAACTTATCAGCCGTTGATCCCGCAAGCGATCAAGGAAGCGCTGAAACAAGTGGGGAAAGGCTATGACAGAGCTTTCAACCCGAACAACGACTTGTATTATTGTTCAGAACTCATCTACTTTGCCTTTTATAAGGCTAATCATAACCAAGCCGTATTTCCGCTCAATGCAATGACATTCAAATCTTCAAACGGAGAATATTCTTCTTATTGGACGGAACATTTCCGAAAATTGAATATTCCCATTCCCGAAGGCGAACCGGGTACTAATCCCGGTGCCATGTCTCAGTCGGAAGTGATTGATATAGTGCATTATTTTGACAGCAATGCTCCTGCTCAAAGCAGATAATCCTATTGTCGGAAAAGCGAATGTTTCGGATAATAAAAGAAAATAATTGAAGGACAGGCAATCCGTCCTCAGGATTTATTTCTTTTTTCGATTTTGTTGAGATAGAAAATACTTCTGATCTTATATTTTGTTTTAAGGAGAGACTTTTTTTAGAGCCTGTTTAAATTTTATTGCGATTATATTTTATTGCTATTTTTGAGATGGATTTTTTGCTTTTTATTTGAAGATTTAGCGGGCTAAATCAAGAAGAAAAAGAGAAAAAGAC
>JAISMV010000036.1 GCA_031276535.1 Flavobacteriaceae bacterium | reverse complement strand
TAAGAAAAAATTGAAATTTTAAAGAACACAGACTAGTCCCGAATAACCGTCACAGGTTATCAGGACAAGAAATAAACAGGGTTTTTAAAAAAAGCTGTCCGATTTTGGGCGGCTTTTTTTATTGATTATTCCAAAAAGCAATAAATGCTGATATAATTCATCAATTGTTGACGGAGAGCAAACACCCATTTACGCCTGACTCTGTTTCTGAGCAACAAAATCAACAAAAAACCGGGATTTAAGAGCCTGTTTAAATTTTATTACGATTATTGTTGCTTTTTATTTGAAGATTAAGCGGGCTAAATCAAGAAGAAAAAGTGAAAAAAACGCTCAAAAGAGCTTAAAAAGAATGCAAAATATAATTAGAACCTAAAAATAAATAGTTGAATAAAATTTAAACAGGCTCTAAACCAAAGCGGATATTTTGTCCAGCTCGTTTTCGATATTCAAGATCAGCTCCTGAGAAGCAGGAACTAAAGGCAGCCGGGTATACGGTTTACATATTCCTTTCAGAGACAACAAGGCTTTGATTCCTGCCGGATTTCCTTCAGCGAAGATAAGCCGGATTAAATTCTGAAGTTGGTAATGGATTTTATAGGCTTCATCAACTTTTCTTTCCAATCCCAGATGGATCATTTTGGAAACCTGTCCGGGAAGTCCTTGCCCAATGACGGATATTACCCCGCTTCCTCCCGCCAAGGTCATGGGTAGAGCAAATTCATCATCTCCTGAAGTTACTATGAAATCAGCAGGCTTATCTTTAATTATAACCGTAGATTGTAAAAAATTAGGACTTGCTTCTTTTATTGCAGCAATGTTTTTACAATTTTCCGCCAATCTGAGGGTCGTAGATGCCTCTACATTGGAACCGGTTCTTCCCGGTACGTTATATATAATGACAGGCTTAGGGCTATTTCCCGAAATAGCGCTATAATGTTGATAAATTCCTTCCTGAGTAGGTTTGTTGTAATAGGGAGATATGGATAAAATGGCTGCAAAATCGTCCAAATCCGTAGATTGTATTTGTTTTATTACGTCCGCCGTATTATTTCCGCCAATTCCTAAAACCAAAGGTAAACGTTTATTGTTACTTTTCTTTATGCAATCTATTACCTGTTTTTTTTCATCACTGTTCAAAGTTGCATTTTCTGCAGTTGTTCCCAAAACAACCAGATAATCAACCCCTCCTTCAATGTTGTAATTAACCAATCTTTCCAGAGAAGAAAAATCAATCGTTCTATCTTCAGTAAAAGGCGTTATTAAAGCCACACCTAAGCCTTGTAATGATTTCATAAGAGTAACAATTTTTTCCTATTTTTAAAAAGTAAAAATACTATTTATTTTTTAATTCTGTATAATAATAATTATGAGGTGACGATTATTTTCAGGAAAAAGTCAAAAAAAATCAGAGAAAGGAAAGCAGGAATTTCAGAGTATCCACCCCATCAGCATAATCGGAAATTTCCGGATTTTGAGTTTGACCTAAAGGTATTGTTTTAAGAGTGTTAAAATTTTTATTAGTGACAATACATTGGATATTATCTATGTTTTGAGACACCTGTTCTTCCAGCGCAGAAGAATCGGAATAGGTCTTGTAATGCAGCGTTCCTATAGGACTGTACAGTTCCTGAGATTCTTTTAAAATAATAAAATCATTATCCCAAAAATTATCTTTATTCAGAAGATATATCGCTTTATTGTAATCGTAATTGTTGGCATATTTATTATGATTAATGATTCCCTTATAAGGGAAGAAAGCCTGAAAAAGCGTCTCCAGAGCGTAATTTTCAGGAATAAATACCTGAGTGACATTTCTACAGCCCAGCCCAAAATAAGTAAAAACGTCTTTAGAAAAATCCGATAGCTCCTCTTCGGTTTCCTTTCCGGTGAGTATGGCTACTGAAGTACGGTTTTTTCTTATGATATGCGGAGTATCCTTAAAATAATATTCGAAATATTTTGCTGTATTGTTGCTTCCGGTGGTAATTACCACGTCATATTTTTGTAGTCTTTCCACGAATTCAAAATCAATTTCATCACAAAACTCTTTCCATAGATTTAAAAAGAAAGGAATTAAAACCGTATCTTTAGAAGAAAGTTTTATTACGGCTTTATATCCGGCAAGCAAAACACAAAGACAATCATGGAATCCTACCATGGGAATATTTCCGGCTAGAACCAATCCTGCAATTTTAGAATTGTTTTCAGGAATAGTATACTGTGACAACCATTCGGAAAGGTTTTCATAAGTGAGAGTTCTATCCCAGTATTCTAAAGTCAGCAGTATGTTCTCCCGGGTAAACCAAGGGTTCTTTATTTCCGCCAACCGAATGACATTTTCAAATTCGGAATAAGTAGGAGTGTTTATATTTTCTTTGTTGACAAATTGATGTAAAATATTTCTAACTGCCACCAGCGATTTAATTCTTTTCTCTAAACTCATTTTAGTTGTAATTTATGTAAAAAAAATTGTATAATTTTGCACAAAAATAAATTAAAAATCAAATAATGGCTATAAAAATTACAGATGAGTGTATTAATTGTGGTGCATGTGAGCCGGAATGCCCTAATGATGCAATATACGAAGGTGCGGTAGATTGGAAAATGTCAGACGGAACGGAACTAAAAGGAATGCTTGTAACCAAAAGCGGACTTTCCATAGACGCGGATGCACCCCAAAAACCCATATCTGATGATGTTTATTATATAGTAACAGATAAATGTACGGAATGTAAAGGATTTCATGAAGAACCACAATGCGCGGCTGTTTGTCCGGTAGACTGTTGTATTCCTGATGAAGATCACAGGGAAACAGAAGAAGAGTTGCTGACAAAAAAAGATTTTTTACATTCTTAAACCCTTATTTTCATTCTAAAACAAAACCAAAACAATATAATAATTAATGAAAAAGTATAACTTTAGTGCAGGTCCTTCTACTTTACCGGAAGAAGTTCTTCAACAAGCAGCACAAGCTGTAGTGAATCTTAACAATAGCGGAACCTCTTTAATTGAGATTTCTCACAGAAGTAAAGATTTTATTGCCATCATGGATGAAGCCAGAGCTCTGGTAAAAAAATTAATGAATCTTGATGAAGACCACGAGGTTTTATTTTTACAGGGAGGAGCAAGTTTACAATTTTTAATGGTTCCGTATAATCTACTGAAAATAAATTCAAAAGCAGCCTATGTTGATAGTGGTAACTTTGCTTCCGCTGCCATCAAAGAAGGTAAAAAAGTAGGAACCGTAGAAGTTATAGCTTCTTCCAAAGAAGATAAATATACTTATATCCCTAAAAATTATGAAATCCCTTCAGATGTAGATTATCTACATTTGACTTCCAACAATACCGTATACGGCACTCAAATAAAATCTTTTCCGAACACAACCGTTCCTGTTGCCTGCGACATGTCGTCAGATATATTAAGCAGAGAACTGGATTTTAATAAATTTGCCGTAATCTATGCCGGCGCTCAGAAAAACCTGGGACCTGCCGGAACAGCTTTGGTTATAGTGAATAAAACCTTATTGGGAAATACAGGAAGAGAAATTCCTTCCTATTTGGATTATCAGGTTCATATAGCCAAAGAGAGTATGTCTAATACCCCTCCTGTTTTTTCCGTTTACACCACATTATTGAATCTACGATGGTTAGATAAACAAGGCGGAGCAGCAGGAATTGAAAAGCTGAACAAGGCAAAAGCGGAATTATTGTATAATGAAATAGATAGGAACCCTCTGTTCAGAGGAGTATGCGAAAAAGAAGACCGTTCCCTGATGAATGTATGTTTCTTCCTGAATGACGAGGAAAAATATAAAGCAAAATTCGATCAGATGTGGAAAGATGCAAACATCATCGGTATCGGAGGGTATCGTACCGTTGGAGGATACAGAGCAAGCATTTACAATGCCATGCCAATAGAAGGAGTTAAGACTCTGGTCGATGTAATGAAAGAATTAGAAAGAACAGCGTAAAATTAAATTTATTAAATATGAAAATATTACCTAATGATGGCCTTTCATCATCAGCCATAGAACTCTTAGAAAAAAAAGGATTTGAAGTTTTAAACCATAAAGTAGCTCAGGAACAGCTGGCAAAATTCATTAACGAAAACAGTATTGAAGTTTTGTTAGTAAGAAGCGCTACTCAGGTAAGGAAAGACCTGATTGACGAATGCCCCTCTCTGAAGATCGTCGGCAGAGGCGGAGTAGGAATGGATAACATAGATGTGGCATATGCCCGGGAAAAAGGAATTCAGGTGATCAATACCCCTGCGGCGTCTTCACGCTCCGTAGCAGAATTAGTATTTGCCCACATGTTTTCATTATATCGCTATTTGCAGGATTCTAACCGAAATATGCCGTTAGAAGGAGATACCAACTTTTCCGCTTTGAAAAAATCATACGGAGGAGCATTGGAATTAGGAGGAAAAACATTGGGAGTTATCGGTTTCGGGCGTATCGGAGCGGAAGTGGCAAAAATAGGATTGGGACTAGGCATGAAAGTATTGGTTTCCGATGCTGTAAGCTTCACAAAAACTCTGACACTGGATTTCTACGACGGTCAGAAAGTCAATTTTGAAATTTCAACCACTTCGCAGGATGAAGTATTAAAAAATGCCGATGCGATTTCCGTTCACGTACCCAAACAGCCTAAATATGTGATTGGAAAAGAAGAATTAAACAAGATGAAAAAAAATGCTATATTGGTCAATGCTTCCCGGGGAGGTGTAATAGATGAAGTAGCATTAGTCAATGCTTTGAATGAAGATAAAATATTTGGCGCAGCTCTGGACGTTTTTGAAAAAGAACCAAATCCGGAAATTACCCTGTTGATGAATCCAAAACTATCTCTTTCCCCTCACGTAGGCGGAACCACCAAAGAAGCTCAGGAAAGAGTGGGATTGGAACTGGCAGACCAGATAATCGCTTACTATAAAAAATAATTTTATTTAATAAACAAAAAGAATTATTAAAGATATGTTCTATGTTAAGTTTTAAACCATTTAAAGGAATACATGTAAAAGAGGAAAATATGGACCATTTCCCCATATATTCTCCCGAAAGGTATACTGAAGAACAAATTAAGACAAAATTAAAAGGAAAAACACCTTCCTACATAGATATTATCAAACCGACCTTTTTTAGAGGAGAAAGTCCTTTGGAAAACAGATTTAAGAAAGTAAGAAAGAAATACGATGAATATGTAAGTGAGAGTTTACTGGAGAATGATCCGGCTTCTGTCTACATTTACGAACAGAAAAAAAGAAATGGAGAAACGTTTAAAGGTATTATAGGTTTGGTTTCCGTGGATGATTTTAAAAATAATAATATTAAAATCCCTGAATCCACAAACGAGCAAAAACAGAATGTTTTTACGAAATTTCTGGATATTACCTATTTGCAGACCAATCCTGTATTGCTGAGCTATGAATCCAATTCAAAAATAGAAATATTGATGGATTTGGAAATGAAAAGCAAACCTTTCATTCAGATTTTGGATGAATTTCAGGTTACACACAGGGTGTGGAGGATAGATAACAGGCTGAAGCTGGCACAATTCAAGGAAGCTGTGGAAAACATACCCTCTTTATACCTGACAGACGGACATTACAGAATGGCAGGAGCCGTAAAACATTCAGACAAGATCAAAGAAAAAAGTAAATCTAAAAATTTTCTCTTTGACCAGAATCACCACATAATGTCATTAATAGTTTCAAGCCAGTCTATTAAAATTTATGAATATAACCGATTGATAAGATCCTTGAAAGGATTATCAAAAGAAGAATTATTCTCCAAACTGGAAGAACATTTTACTATTAATGAAAAAGGAAGCCAGCCGTATTTCCCCTCCCATAAACATCACATAAGCATGTATCTGGACGGACAGTTCTACGGATTGTACATTAAATACGAATTCCGAGGAACTCCGGAAGGATTGGGAAATATTGACGTTTACCTGTTCAATAAATTCATTCTGGAATCAATATTTGAAATAACCGACGAGAAAGAAGAAAAAAAACAAGTGTCTTATTTAAAGGGTACCAGTGATATAAACGGAATTGTAAGTATTAAACAGGCAGTAGATATAGGAGATTATAAAATAGGATTCGGATTTTATCCGGCATCTTTTTCCGATTTGCAGCTTGTCTCCGATATGGGATTAAAAATACCGGCAAAAACCACCTACATAGAACCCAAATCACTGGTAGGAATGATTATGCTTGACATGAAGTAAGATACGGCTGAATAACATAAAAAGACTACCTCTGAAATCCGGACAGACCGAACAGCGGGAAGTTTGCCGCTCTTTCAGTAAATGTCTTAAAATCAATAAGCACAACCGTCAACGGGAGTGAACGTATCCTGACATGACTTTTTATTTTGTTATTGGTTCAATTTCTGTTGTTCCGACAGTAACAATTCGTAGTTTTCCGTATCGAAACAAACAAAAATCACTTTTTCAATAGTATCATTTTCTAACAGGAAATCTGTTACTGTCTGAAAGGCAATAATAGCAGCTTTTTCCTTAGGATAGCCATAAACCCCTGTGCTGATGTTGGGAAATGCAATGTTTGCACAATGATTTTCAACGGCAAGCTGTAACGAATTCAAATAACAATCCGATAATTTTTGCGGTTCATTGTGATTCCCTCCGTTCCAAACCGGACCAACCGTATGGATAACGAACTTTGCCGGTAAGTTTCCTGCTCCGGTTATAACGGCTTCTCCTGTTTTGCAGCCGCCTTGTTTTGCTCTGATCTTCCGGCAGTCTTCCAAAATGGAAGATCCTCCTGCTCTATGAATGGCTCCGTCTACGCCGCCACCGCCCAGCAAAGAACTATTAGCGGCATTCACGATAGCATCCACGGTTATCTTAGTGATGTCGCCCCGAACAATTTCAATTCTGTCTTTCAAATTTGCCATAATAATAAAAATATAAGCTCTTTTCTTCTAAGAAAAATTTCCGCATTCAATCCTGAAATTGATGATAATCTACATTTCCTTCTATTTCCATAGTATAGGAAATATTGTATGATGAAGATATTTCTTCCGTTTGGCTTATAAACCAGAATCTGCTTTGTGATGGTGTTGTAGGATATGAATTATTTTCAGAGGATTTTGGGATAGAATGTTGAGTTACTCCTTGAGATAGTGTTTTCTTATTTTTAATTTTTCTTTCTTTAAAAAAAGTAATTAGTTCCTGCTTTTTTACGCGTAAAAACTCTTGATCTTCCGCTGATAAATTTTCTGTATTTCCTGTAAGTCTTAGATTCTGTTCTGAGTCATCCAAAGAAATGAAAATCTTTCTTTTGTTAAATACTTCGAGTAAATTCTCCAAAATGTTAAATATCAAAAAATTAATTATTAGGATTGGAAAGAAATAAATCTAATATTTTTCTTTCATAAAGAAAAGGAATCTCTTTCATTCCGTATGCCTGATTTTCAAGTATAATCAGACTTTTTTTAGTATTCATATCATATACATCCAAAACGGTAAATCCTCTTGAAGGACCATATCCTGTATGACCTACAATTCGTCTGTTTCTATCATCACTTAGGTAAACTCCTAAACCGTAATGCATCTTCAGATCACCAAAAACATAATGATCTGTAGGGAAATAGGGAAAGGTCATCTGCGTGAATGATTCTTTAGAAATTAGTTTGCCATTGTATAGCTTGTTATTCCAAATTAGTAGATCATTTGCCGTTGAAATAATTCCTCCCTCAGGAATGTAAGATTTTGTGAAAATAGTATCTCCCGCTACTTTTAAAACCCCGTTAATATGCTCATATCCTGTAACATGTTTTTTAGTTTTATTATCTGGAAGCACTGTATTTTTCATTCCACAGTCTTTCATTAACTGATAAAACTGTTCTTCGTAAGGTTGTCCGGTAACTTTCTCAATAATTTTACCTGCCAGTAAATAATTATCATTGGAATACATATATTTAGTTCCGGGAATAAATTCTAAAGGAGAATTCAAAGATTTAATTCCTGATGAATGATTAAGCAGGTTTTCTACTTTAATTTGTGCCCATCCTGAATTCAAGTTATCCAAATATTTATTAATGGGATCTTTTAGGTTAATCTTACCTTGATCTACTAATCTAAGTAATAAAACCACTGTCATCTGTTTGCTTATAGAAAGGATAAGAAATTTATCGTCGATTTTTATCTTAATTTTTTTATCCCTGTCTGAGTATCCAAAACTTTTATAGTATTTTATTTGTGTGCCATCCGCTATCAGTACAACTCCATTAAAGACTCTTGCAGAGCCTTTTTGAGTTAGTATTGAATCTACCTCTTTATGGATAAACACATCTCTCTTATTAAGAATAGTTTTAGAACATGATGTCAGAAGAATAATTACTCCTAAAAAAAATTTATTAAAATGTATCATATGTATAAATTATATTAATTGTTTGAATGAGATTCTTCTTTAATTTCGGACATTCTTATATTTCGTTTAAATCCTAAAAATTTGGTTCTTTTAACAGCAGAGTTTTTAAACAATTTCTGAAAGGCATCTTCTCCTATATTCTCCCAATCTTTTTTAGTATATTGTAATACTTCTCTTGCAGGATTAAATCTGCTTTCCGAATGGGGTTTTGAAAATCGGTTCCAAGGGCAGACGTCTTGGCATATATCACAACCAAAAATCCAATCTTGCATTTTCCCTCTAAACTTTTCATTTATTTCCTCTTTCAACTCAATAGTCAGATAAGATATGCATTTGTTGGAATCTACCACTCTTTCATCCACAATTGCCTGAGTCGGACAGGCGTCAATACAGCGGGTACAATTACCACAATGATCCGTTTTGAAAGGCGTATCGTATACCAGTTCCAAATCACAAATAATTTCTGCCAAAAAGAAAAAAGAACCTACTTGCTTTGATATTAATAAAGAATTTTTACCAATCCAACCCAATCCTGATCTTTGTGCCCAGGATCTTTCCATTACCGGGGCGGAATCTGTAAAAACCCGATAGGAAAATTCTCCTGTTCTTTCCTGAATTTCTTTGACCAACTGCATTAATTTCTCCCGTATGACCAAATGATAATCTTCTCCGTAGGTATATTTGGCAATATGATAAGATTCGGAATTTTGTAATTGTTGCGGATAATAATTATACGAAAAGGAAATCACAGATCGGACTCCTTCCACCAGCAAAGACGGATTTAACCTTTTATCAAAATGGTTCTCAAGATATGCCATTTTTCCATGGTATCCTTTTTGAAGCCACTTTTTTAACGACAAAGCCTCCTCTTGCAAATATCCCGATCGGGAAATTCCACAACTCAGGAAAGAAAGTTCCCCGGCTTTTTGTTTAATGAAATATGTTAATTCCTCTTTATTCAAATCTGCGTGATACTACTACTACAAAAATAGCTCTTTCTGTATTGATAAAAATAAAATTATTCCGAAAAATCGGGTAAACGTGTTTTTTAATAATTCAGGTGCAACTGTTTAGTAAAATCAGAATAAAAAAGCACCAACCTGTTTCGGTTAGTGCCTGTAATATATAAAGGGTATTTAAAACGGAACTTTTTATCCGCTATAAACTCCCATATTAATAAATTTGTTTTGTCTTTGTTCC
>JAISMV010000015.1 GCA_031276535.1 Flavobacteriaceae bacterium | reverse complement strand
CTTATCTGGGATGAAGAGAACCGGCTGATGGGAGTGAACGACGAGGGCTATGCGAGCCGCTACGTATAATTTAAATTCAGAATCCCCAATTTTATCCGGCAATAGTGACCCTGAACTATTTTTTTCTTCGTTTTTTGGTAAAACTTCTAAAAATTTTTGTACCTTGCTCCAATATTTTCTATATGTTTATAGTATGTTAATTCTATTAAACGTATGAATTTCTATATTTTTGGATTTGAAATAACTTTTTTTTATCTCATTACTAATTACTTTATTAGGTCAGGTTTAATGGTTTGTATAGTTTGTATTTTTTTGCATGAAGAAAATTGTTAATATTTTTTTAACTTTTGTTTTTTTATTAATTGTCGCAGGATGTATCGTCCCGACGTTTCTTTCTAAAAACATAGAAATCCACACTTCCAGAAGTTTTAATAATCCTATAAGCGAAGTTTTTTTAGAGTTTAACGATCTGGAAAATTACGGAACCTGGGGACTCTTAATTAATGACGATTCCATTAATACCCGGATTAATTATTTTTCCCCATATAAAGGGGAAGGCAGCAGCCTTACGTGGCTAAACAAAAAAGATACCGATATCGGAAAAGGGGAATACAAAATTTTAGTCAGTTCCATCAATCGGTACATCAAATCCCAAATTATTTTTGTTGAAACCGGTGTTGTCTGTGTTGAAGATATTTATTTCAAATCGGAAAATGGAATGACACAGGTTTCCGTTCGGTTAAAAACAGAAGATTTTTCTTATTTTAATCGTATTTTCGCCTACTTATATGCTACAAAATTAGAAGAAGATTTAAAAAATAGTTTGGAAAAACTGGCTAACAAGCTTAGTAAAGACAATTCAAATAAAGAACTGATTGCCGGAGATACAGAATATGTAGATTTTCAGGGAACCCAGTTACTTGCCATAAAAAACGAAACTTCTACCAATATAGAAGACATCTATAAAGCCATGCACAAATCATTGCAGGATATAACAGAATATCTCACAGACAGCCTCCGATATATTCCAACTGATATAAAAAATCCTATTGCATATTATACTACTTTTGACACCATAAATAAAGTAGCTGTATTTTATTCCGGATACCCGGTTAAGTTAGACGCTTTCTTTCCCGACAACGATATGAAAATAATTTCACTTCCCAGTGGTAAAGCTATTTTCACACCTATAAACGGGAAAGTCGGAAATCTTTTTAATTCAAGATTTATTTTGGATAAATATTCAAAAGAAAACGGAGTGAAACTAAAAAGTCACTATTGGGAAGAATATCAGGATTATCCATTATCTTTTGACGATGAAATTAAAGGTAAGGCGTTTTATCTTATTATTGAGTAAATTTTAAACTGATTTATAACCTAAACAAAATTCATGAAAAGAGCTTTAATAAGCGTATCGGACAAAACAAACCTGATTGATTTTTCGTTGTTTTTGATTTCCAACGGATACGAAATCATCTCTACCGGAGGCACTTATAAACATCTTGCTGCAAACGGAATCAATGTCATCGAAATAGATGAAATAACCCACTTTCCGGAAATGCTGGACGGAAGAGTAAAAACGTTACATCCGGCTATTCACGGAGGAATTCTGGCTTTACGGAATAATGACGAACATTTAAAAACCATCGCAGAACATCAGATCCAGACCATTGATATGGTTGTGGTAAATTTGTATCCGTTTTTTGAAAAAATGAATACCGGATTATCCGAGCCGGAAATGATTGAATTCATTGATATAGGAGGCCCTTCCATGTTGCGTTCCGCGGCTAAAAATTTTCAGTCGGTAACCGTAATCTCACAAATTGAAGATTATGAACGTATAATAAAAGAAATTTCCGAAAACGGTGACACTTCCCTTGCTACCCGTAAAATATTAGCCGGAAAGGTTTTCAACCTTACCTCTGCATACGATGCCGCCATCTCTACTTATCTTTTACAAAATGATTATCCTCACTATTTACATGTATCCTATGAAAAAGTAGAGAATCTCCGATATGGAGAAAATCCACACCAAAAAGCTGCTTTTTATATAGACAAAACCAAAAAGGGCGCTATGAAAGACTTTGAACAATTACAGGGAAAAGAACTATCTTTCAACAACTTCCGAGATATGGACATGGCTTACAAGGTAGTGAACGAATTTTCTGAAATTGCCTGTTGCGCCGTGAAACACTCCACACCTTGCGGAGTTGCCTTAGGAAATTCCGTTGCCGAAGCCTATCAAAAAACTTTCGATTGCGATCCGGTTTCCATCTTTGGCGGAATTGTCGCATTTAACAGAGAAATGGATGAAAAAACAGCCGAACTGTTAACTCCTGTTTTTCTGGAAATAGTAATAGCTCCGTCTTTCACAGAGGAAGCACTAGAAGTACTCTCTTCTAAAAAGAATCTACGGGTTATAAAAGTTAAAAATCCTTTGACCGACACCGTAGAATTTATAAAAGTAGACGGCGGGTTATTAGTGCAAGATACTGATAAGGCTAACGCCAGTGAATTTGAACAAGTAACCGAACTCGCTCCGACAAAAGAACAATTGGAAGATTTAATTTTTGCTCAAAAAATCGTAAAACACGCTAAATCCAATGCTATTGTGGTGGCTGCCGATAAGCAGGCTGTCGGAATCGGTGCGGGACAAACCAACAGAATATGGGCTGCTCAACAAGCAATCGAAAGAGCCAGAGAAAAGAAAACAGAAAATCTTGTACTTGCTTCCGATGCTTTTTTCCCTTTTCGGGATGTAGTGGACGTTTCTGCGGAAAATGGAATTAAAGCCATCATACAACCCGGAGGCTCCATACGTGACAAGGAAAGTATTGAAGCCTGTAATGAACATGGCATCCCTATGATCTTCACAGGAATCAGACATTTCAAACATTAAAAATTCCATTCTTTAAGATAACCTGAGTTTGAATTAAGAAGTAAAAAAGTTTTAAAAAATAAGAGAATTATTGGGTAAAAAGGAAATAAGATCGTATTTTTATAGAATAGGGCAACAAATCATAACCTCAATGCATAGGGTCGTTTGTTGCCCTATCTTATTAGCGTATTATCACCTGCAATTTCCCGACCGGAAACCGTATTCACATGTTTAACCTGAGGTCGGTTCAAGTTGTGAATGAATGTGAAAAACCTGTTTCTTTATAAAATTCATTTAAAAACTCTACCATAAAGGCGTGTCTTTCCATTGCAATTTTTCTGGCAGTTTCCGTATTCATTAAGTCCTTTAATTTCAGTAATTTTTCATAAAAATGATTGATAGTGCAGGAGGTATTTTTCTGATAGGACTCCGTTGTGGCATGATCGACAGGCTTCTCCTCCGGATTGAATAGTTCCCTTCCCATCTTTCCGCCGTAAGCAAAAGCCCGGGCAATGCCCACAGCTCCGATAGCATCCAGCCTGTCCGCATCCTGAACAATTTTTGACTCCGGTGTAGACGGAGCAATGTTGTGCCCTCCTTTATAGGAAACTTCGGATATTATTTGTATGACCTCTTTACTGAATTTATCGGTAAAATTCAGGGAAGTAAGAAAGGGATATACGATTTCTTCCGTCCTGTCTGTGCCATTATGCAGTTTGTAATCTCCTATATCATGTAACCAAGAGGCAGTTATTACCTTTAATTCATCCGCCTTTTCTTCTAACAGTATTTTTTTTGCATTGGAAACTACTCTTTCTATATGCCAATAATCGTGACCGGAACTATCATTGCTTAATTTCGTTCTTACATAGTTTTGGATTTTATACAATTTAGCATCAATAGCGCTCATTTTCAATGAAATTAATTTAGTATTCAAGAAGATAATTTTTCGGATTCCTGCAAAGCAAATATAAAAAACTCACATAAAACATTGATTTTAAAGGTATATCACAAGAATAACATAACTTATTTATCCGGCGAAAATAAACCTCCGTTATGAGCAAAAATACAGAATTAGTTTCGATTCCCAACACTTAATTTCAGGAAGAAACTAATCCTTAGAATTCCTCAAAGCTCCGGGATTATATTCATTAAAGATCACCGCATTTATTTTGGGTTTTGAGTTTCCGGCTTATTTATAAAATCATGAATATCTTTCTTTTCACCCACTATCCAGACAATATCTCCTAATTGTAACAGAGTATGGGAGGAAGGATTTAAAATTCTGTTATTATCTCTTTCTATTCCTATCACCAGCCCTTTGGTAAGTTCCCGTAAATATTTACTGTTTTTTCCCAGAACGGGAGAAGTTTCAGAAACGGTGAATTTTGTAAGGGTAATTTTTTCCTCTTTAAAAGAGTTTTCATGTTCGGGCAATTCTTCAACCTGAATATTTTGTTCAAAATTTTTAAGTTGTTCGTCAGTTCCAATCAGTCCCAGCTTGTCAAAAGGAAAAACTTTGTCATCTTCTTTAGGAATAGGAATAATATTCTCACCTCGTTTTATATAGGCAATATTAATCCCGAATTTTTCCCGCCATGCCAACTCAGACAGTTGAGCTCCTGCATATTTGGCATTCGGACTAACTTCAAAATCGGTCAGGTGGGTATCCCAAAGTAAGAACAATCCTTTTTTATCTTTTATTTTTTCCTGTTCTTTAATGTCTCTTTCATTCAAATTGTAAACAAACCTTTTAGTTATCAGAGAATAAAAGAGGTCAAACTTTGTAGACAGCAGATACAATCCTATAATGACAATAGGAACTATCACCAAAGACACTATGGTTCCGGAGAAGAAGAAATTCAAAATGACCCCTGTCAGAAAAATCGGCGCTGCAAACCGAACTATCTCCATCACGATTAAAGGCCCTCTGGCATAAATATTTTCATTCCAGACAGCCTGAAAAATATCTTTCTCCGGTTTCTTAACCAGAATAGCCCAAAGAAAAGGAGCACACAATAACATGGTTATGACTACGGCTATGACAGTAATGAATTTTGAGTCTATCAATTCCCCTACAAAAGGAAGTACGGCATAAATAACCAATAATACAAGTCCTATAATAACGATTCCATTAGTTAAGATCAGAGCAAGGTATCCCATTATCAACTTTTTCCACTTATTCTCTTCCTGTATATTTTGTGTTCCGGCAGCATATTTCTCAATGGTCTTTATCACTTTTTCAGGCATATAGCGGTTGACAACATTGTAGAAAGATTCCGAATATTTAATCATGTAAGGAGTGGTGAAAGTGGTTATGGCAGAAACTCCTACTGCTATCGGGAATAAAAAATCTCCGGTAACTTTCAAACTCATTCCCAGAGAAGCCACAATAAAGGCAAACTCCCCGATCACCGCCAGACTCATTCCGACCTGAATGGATTGTTTAAGCGGCTGTCCGGATAAAACGGCTCCTATTGTCGCAAAAGTTGTTTTACCCAAAATGAGTATTAAAGTTACGATCAATATTTCCCAGCGGTATTCATACATGGCTATAGGGTCTATCTTCATTCCTATGGAAACAAAGAATACGGCTCCGAACAGATCTTTAATGGGTTTTAAGGATAGTTCTATTTTTTCTGCGGAAATTGTTTCTGCCAAGATGGATCCCATGATGAAAGCCCCCAATTCCGCCGAAAAACCAATGTTGGTTGCCAGTACCACCATACCCAGACATAACGCTAAAGATAAGATCAATAAGGTTTCTTCATCCAATATTTTTCTAACGCTGCGCAACAAACTCGGAATCAAAAAAATACCAAAAACAAGCCACAAGGTTAGGAAAAATATCAATTTCAAAAACAGGGATATTATCTGGGTAACGTCAAATTGCTGGCTCACTGCTATTGTAGAAAGCAATACCATGAGTAAGACTACCACTATGTCTTCCACCACCAACACTCCGAAGACTACTTTTGCATAGTTTTTTCTCTTCACTCCCGATTCGCTGAACGCACGCAATATGATCGTAGTGGACGAAGCTGCTAACAGACCTCCTAAAAATAAACTGTTCATCATGTTCCATCCCATCCATTGTCCTGCAAAATATCCACAAGATATGATAGATATAATTTCGACAATAGCGGTAATGGATGCCGTGCCTCCTACGTTAATTAATTTTTTAAAGCTAAATTCAAGTCCTAAACTGAAAAGTAAAAATATCACTCCTATATCCGCCCATATCTTGACACTTTCTTTCTCCAGCACATTAGGAACGAAAGTAAAATGAGGACCAACCAAAAAACCGGCTATTATATAACCGAGTACCAAAGGTTGTTTTATTTTCTTGAAAAGCAGTGTAACGATAGCCCCTGCGCCTAAAATAAGAGCCAGGTCAACGATAAGTTTAGGTAAATGATGCTCCATATATTTTCTTAAATTCTTAAAAATTCTAACTTTATATAATTTTCTCCGTCTTTCTATGACTTATCAGGCATAGCGATTTTTGCAAGATACCATTTTTTACTAATTTTCCCAATTATTCCAACTAAATTTCATTTCATTTTTTTTGTTAATTTTGAACTATAAATTAAAAAAATGAAAGCTTATCTCATCACTATCGGAGATGAAATTCTTTCAGGAAGAACTCTTGATATCAACTCTAATTTTATTGCTAAAGAACTTGATAACATAGGTATTTCTGCAATTCGGTTTTCAATTGTTTCTGACAAAAATGATACCATAAAACAAGAATTAGCAAAAGCTTTTGATTCGGAAGCGGATTTTATCTTTACAACCGGAGGATTGGGACCTACCAAAGACGATAAAACCAAACAGGCAATAGCCGATTTTTTGTCTGATGTTCTGATTTTGCATCAACCTTCTCTTGAGTACATTACGGAAATATATTGCAAAAACGGGAGAAAAATGAATGAACTTACCCGAAATCAGGCGATGGTTCCATCAAGATCGGAAGTCATAATCAACCGATACGGAACAGCCCCTGTTTTGTGGACAAAAGAAAATAATAAGATCTTGATCAACCTTCCCGGTGTTCCTTATGAAACCCGGGCTATGATGACCGAATTTATCATCCCGAAAATCAAAAGGGAGTTTAATCTTTCTTATATCATCCGGCGTTCTCTTACGGTGGTTGATTTTCCCGAGAGCGAACTGGCTTTAACTTTAAATGACTGGGAGAACAACCTTCCTGATTTTATTTCTCTTTCTTATCTTCCTTCGGGAGCAAGGATCGAATTGAGATTAACCGTAAAAGGAAACAACCGGGAAGAATTGGAAAGTTCTCTTTTGAGAGAAATAAATAAACTACCTGCCATTATAGGAAAACGGCTCGTTTCCACACAAACAACCAATATTCAGGATATTATCGCTGATTACCTTAAAAAAAACAATCTGACATTTTCTGTGGCAGAAAGCCTCACAGGGGGAACTATCTCTCAGAAAATAACTTCCGTTTCAGGGAGTTCGGCTTATTATAAAGGGGGAATAACTTCTTATAGTGTGGAGGCAAAAGAAACCCTCCTGCACATTCCTCATGATGTTATCCTGCAGCATACGGTGGTAAGTGAAGAAGTAGCCAAAGAGATGGCAAAGCAATCGGCGAGACTTTTTAATACAGATATTGCCATTTCCACTACCGGAGTAGCCGGACCTGATTCTGATGATTTTAACAACCCTGTAGGACTGGCGTATATCGGATTGTATTTTCAAAAAGAAATTTTTGTGAAAAAATATTTCTTTCCTAATCTTACCCGTGACGAAATGATTACCCGTATTTCAAACAAAGCTCTGGAAATGCTCTATTTTAAGATTATAGAAAATGAATAACTAATGGTAAATATCCGCCATAAAATTTTAACAGGCTCTATATCTTATATTTTTTATTTTCTACCTTTGTAAGATATAACTTTTATTATTATGACAATTTCACTATTTCTTCACCATAAGAAATCTATCTTTTTTAATTTATGTTTTTCCTTACTATTCGTTTTGCCTTTACTGTTAGCTAATGTTCCTTATGAAGATGACCTAAATAGAGATTTACATGGATATGATTTAAACGGGAACAGCCGGTTTATTGGGTCTTTATTTATGCGAATTTTTTCCTTTAATTTAAATTATTCTTTTAGCTGGTTTCCCTTCTCTTCAATACTAATCTTTTCACTATTTGGATTTTCCGGTTTATTAATGAGTAATTTATTACACATTGAAAAAGAAACAAATATAAAATTATCGTCCGTGATTATTTTATGTTCTCCTTTTTTATTACACAACTTATCTTACAGGTATGATGTCAATATGCCCCTCTCTTTAATTGTTTTAATCATTCCCTTTTTCTTCACAAATCGAAAATATATCTTTCTGTGCTTATCTATCCTCTCTGTTTATTTATCCCTGGGCTTATATCAGGCAACTACTTTTTCCTATTTTTTAATCGGTACCCTATATCTCCTTTATATTAAGAAAAATAATATAAAATTTAATTATTCCCGTTTCCTGTTTTTATCATTTTTATCATTTATAATTGCCTGTCTATTGTACAAACTGTCTTTACTCATCCTTGACATGGATATTACCTATAATAATACCGAAATTATATTTTTTAAAAATGATTTTTTCCTTTTACTGAAGAACAATATTGTTTATTATTTAAATTCCCTATCCCCTATTGTTAATACAAAATATCTTTTAGCACTATTCTTTTTTATCATATTATCTATTATTAGCCTAATAAGATTTATTTCACTAAGCAAAAATTATGCTTTACTTATTTTATTAGCATGTTCTTGCTTAGTAGCATTCTTTCTTATAGGAGGAATCAATTTACTTTTATATCCCGCTATTTTTGTTCCCAGAACATTAATAGGATATTCCCTGATTTTATATATACCTGCTATTTTTCTAAACGATATTAAAAACTATACATTAAAATATCTGTCTTATTCCATAATCATTATTTATTCCCTTCTCGCTATTTCAAATTATGGTAAGATTTTAGCTAATCATGAAAAATATCTGGTATATATTGAAAACATAATAGACAGTAACTTTAAGAACCAAAATCCTCAAACCAAACGCATTATAATAGGAGAAATAAACGTCCCTATTAATCACCTGATTTACAAATCTTTTCCCATTATAAGAGAACTTAAACCTTCTAACTGGTATAATCATATCAGGTTGAATGATTATTACGGTTATAAAAAACCTGATAATGAAGAAATTATCCGTTTTTACAATAAAGATGAGCAGGAAAAATTTGATACTAAATGGGAAAACCCAAGCATCACTATTAAAGGAAATGACAATTATATTTTAATTATAAATAAAAATTAAAATACACTATCTTCTATTTACTGGTGTAAGTTTCCCAAAAAACCGGACGGTAAAAAAAGAGACTTCTTTAGCTAACCGGGCAACTTTTTTTATTGAAGTACGGAGACTCCATACTATAAATATACAACTTTTTTTCCTTTTTACCCAATGTTTTTTTCCTTTTTTGCTATCGCTTAACCCCGAATTCAGATTATGTTTAGAGCCTGTTTAAATTTTATTCAACTATTTATTTTTAGGTTCTAATTATATTTTGCATTCTTTTTAAGCTCTTTTGAGCGTCTTTTTCACTTTTTCTTCTTGATTTAGCCCGCTAA
>JAISMV010000080.1 GCA_031276535.1 Flavobacteriaceae bacterium | reverse complement strand
TGCACATCAAATCTTTTATAGGAACCAGTGAAAATGCAGTCATGATACAAATATGGACTGCCTTGATAACCATTTTACTGCTTAAATACCTCAAAGCCAAAGCTCAATATAACTGGTATTTGTCCAATTTACTAGCATTCATAAGGCTCAACCTATTCGTGAAAATTGATCTGCAATTATGGCTCAATGAACCGTTTAAACCGCCTCCGGAAAATAAACCGGAATATATTCAAGGGGTTTTGTTTTAAAACTAAGAGAATTTCAAAGCTAAATAACTCGTTTTCAATAACCAATTTCTTATTCTAAAATCGTTTAGGACAGTATTGCTTTTAGAATAAAATATGATTTTTTTCCTTTTTGAAGCAAAATATATTTCCCCTGTAAGAAATTTTCTTCGTTAATAATAAATTTATCGTTTACTTTTTCCTGATTGACAGAAACGGAGTTTTCTTTTAAAGCCCTTCTGGCTTCTCCTTTTGAAGAAAGGAACCCGCTGAAATCGGACAAAGCATCTATGATGGGAATGCCGTTTTTTATTTCCTGCAAGGAAACTTCTTTTTGAGAAACCCCTTCGAATAAAGACAGAAAAGTATTTTCGTCCAAAGACAGGAAGTCTTCCTTTGTGGATTTTCCAAATAGAATGGCAGAGGCTTTGATAGCTTTATCTGTTTCTTCTTTTCCATGAACCCAACGGGTCACTTCTTCTGCCAGTTTTTTCTGTAAAATCCGTGCGGAACGGTCTTCATCATGTTTAGTTATTAAAGATTCTATTTCTTCTTTAGGTAAGAAGGTATAGATCTTAATATATTTTTCAGCATCAATGTCGGTTACATTTAACCAGAATTGATAAAATTTGAAAGTGGAAGTTCGATGCGCATCCAGCCATATGTTTTCTCCTCCTTCGCTTTTCCCGAATTTGGTTCCATCGGCTTTAGTGATCAAAGGACAGGTAAGAGCAAAGGCTTCTTCTCCCAACTTTTTACGGATCAATTCCGTTCCGGTAGTTAAATTTCCCCATTGGTCGGAGCCTCCCATCTGGAGTTTTACTCCCATTTCCTTATGTAAATGATAAAAATCGAAGCCTTGCAGCAACTGGTAGGTAAATTCGGTAAAAGACATTCCTTCCTGATATTCTCCATTAAGACGTTTTTTTACGGAATCTTTCGCCATCATGTAGTTGACGGTGATGTGTTTCCCGATGTCTCTGGCAAAATCTAAAAATGAGATGTCCTTCATCCAGTCATAGTTATTTACCATGAGAGCGGAATTAGGCTTGTCTTTGTCAAAATCCAGAAAACGTTCCAATTGGGATTTTATTCCTGCCAGATGTTTTTGCAGGGTTTCATCATCCTGTAGATTTCGTTCTGTGCTTTTCCCGGAGGGATCGCCAATCATTCCGGTGGATCCTCCCACTAAGGCAATTGGTTTATGCCCGTGTTTTTGAAAATGAACGAGAAGTAAGATAGGAACTAAACTTCCCACATGAAGAGAGTCTGCAGTCGGATCAAAACCAATGTACCCTAAAGTCATTTCCTTATCCAATTGTTCTTCTGTTCCCGGGGTTATGTTGTGAATCAATCCCCTCCATGTTAGCTCTTCAATAAAAGAATTCATAATTTTAATACTTTTCTACTGACAAAGGTATAATTTTTCAATAAATGATCATATAAAATTGATACGTTATATCAACATTTACTGCTTTTTTGGGAGGTTTCGGAGAAAGCAAAGGAAATATCAAAATCCGTTATTTCCGGAAATGCAGAGATCTTACTTTTGAAATCGGAAAACACTCCTGTTGAATATCAATATCATACAACTAAAGCACCCGTTTTTAAAGTTTGCCGGATAACAATATTAAAAAGGAAAATTAATTCCTGCCGAATACACAATGGAATAAATATTTTTATTGTACCTTTAGCCGCAAAATTTGAGAGTCTTTAAATACTGGCTGCAAGCATGAAACAAATTGAAAAATACCTGATCTCATTGGAAGGGTATAAAAATAAATGTTTTGGATTGTTCTTTGTTCTCCTGGTCATTATAGTTGCCTTTATGGTTTATTTTTTTCAATGGGGGTATGTGTTTCAGGGACACGACACGGATTTTCACATCCTGAGGCTGGAGGCTTTGATGGAGGCAATGAAAGACGGACGATTTCCGGTTTATATAGATCATGACGCAATAAAAGGATATGGTTATCCTACGAGATGGTTTTACCCTGATGCTATTTTAATTCCTTTTGCTATTCTGGGGAATGTTACAGATGCCATTTATGCCTATAAAACTCTGTTATTGGTCATGACCATTTTATGTGGGGTTTTTATGTATATAACCGTAATCCGTATTTATAAAAGCACGTATGTGGCGGTGACAGGATCTTTGTTGTATACCTTTTCCTTTTACAGAATGCAGGATCTTTTTGAGAGATCGGCATTGGGTGAGGCTGTTTCTTTTACCTTTGTTCCTTTGGTATTTTTAGGACTTTATGAAATTATAAAAGGGAATTATAAACGATGGTATATTCTGGCTTTGGGTTTTACCCTGCTTATCTTCACTCATGTCCTGTCTATGTTCCTGACTTTTCTAACACTTTTACTGGTAATAGCGGTCTATTATAAACCCCTATGGAGGGATAAAAAACGGATTTATTATTTACTGTTTTCCGGGGTAGTTACCTTTGTGACATCTGCTTATTTTTTATTCCCTTTAATGGAACAGCTCTTATCCAACACGTTTTATTTTACTGTGAAACCGCTATTCCACACTTCGGATTTCGCGGTGGATATAAGGGTAATGCTTTTAGGTCTCAGCATTATGAATTTTTTTCCAAACCTGAACAATACCGGAGCTTTTTGGGCATGTCTGGGAATTTTGTTGGGAATCTCCCTTATCTTACGGTTATTCCTACGGGAGAAATCAGATACGATTAAAGATGTGGATACCGGAGTTTATATCGGCTTATTTTATCTCATTATCAGTTTGAACATATTTCCATGGGGGATGTATCCTTTTACTAAATTAAATTTTATTTGTTTTCCCTGGAGGTTGTATGAGTTTGCCACCTATTTCTTTTCTATCGCCGGAGGATATTATTCCTACCGGTTATTCAGATCTTATAAACACCGGATCTTTGCTATACTTTTTATTGTCGCAATAACCTTAATTTCCTTATACACTGCAAGTTTTGCGACCAAAGCGGATTTTAAGGCTTATAATCCTTATAAATATGAAAAATTGGCTGATAGATTTTATAGCACTGGAGCTTTAGAGTATGTGCCGCATAAGGTTCCTTCCATAAAATACATGGATGCAAGAGGAGACAGCATAGGACTTCGATATAAAGAAACTCTTGTTTCCAATTTCAGTAGGAGCAAAGGAAGTATAAGTTTTGACGTAGATACACGGGGCAAAAAAGAATCAATAGAATTACCCTTGTTTTACTACAAAGGGTATCATGCAGAGATCGACGGTGAAAAAATACCACTAAAAGAGAGTAAAAACGGATTATTGGAACTTACCGATGTAGATCATTCCGGAAAGATCAAAATACTGTTTTCAGGAACTCCTATCCAAAGGATAAGCCCGTATGTAAGCCTGATCAGCCTGCTTGTTCTGATTATTTACATCTGTTGGGATTACTACCATTCTAAAACTAAGGCTGCGAAAAAAAATAAGAAAGGATCAGTATAATAACAAGGGAAGGAAGCATATTTGTTATAGAAATCTCTTTTATTTTAAGAATTGTAATTCCCAATCCCAGCAAGAGTATACCTCCCACAGCCGTCATATCTGAAATAACAGTATCGGATATAAGATGTATGGAAACAGAGATGAGAAGGGTAAGTCCCCCCTGATAGAGTAAAACGGAAAAAGAGGAAAGAGCGATACAGACACCAAAAGAAGACGCTAAGGCTATAGAAGAGATCCCATCCATAATGGATTTGGTAATTAATAAGTTCGGAAAGTTTCCGGAACCTTCTTCAATAGCTCCTAGAATAGACATGGAACCTATACAGAACAATAACGTAGAGGTCAGAAAACCTTCAACAAACAAATGAGAATCCGGCTTTTCTTGGGATTTATCCTTTGAAGAATACTTGTGTTGAATCCGGGTTAAAAAAGCCTGAAGATATTTTTCCAAATCTATGATTTGTCCAATCAGAGCACCAAGTATGATGCTGATTATTATAAGGATTATATTCTCCGAACGTAAAGACATCGAAATACCGATGATAAGGGTAACTAAGCCAATCGCTTGAAAAATAATGTCTATTACCTTTTTTGATAATCGGGATCGTATTCCCATACCGATAAAAGTTCCGATAATAATGGCACTACAATTGATGAGTGTTCCAACCATAATAAATATTTAATCGAAACAAAAATACTAAAATGTGGAGTGTATATTTTAAATTATATGATAAAAGTTAAAAGTTATTTTTTAGGATTGATATTTCCGTTACAGGCAATTTGTAACCCCAAACGGAATAAGGTAAATCCTGTTTTCAGGAATGAACCATACGATATTCCGGAAATATAATCCGGGATGCCTTTGCTTTTTAATAAAACAATGAAAATATAATTAAATAAAGAACAAAAATATAATAAAATAGGCGTATTTTTGCCTTCATTTTTGATTTTAGAAAATTTAATGATGAAAAACTGGATTGAAGCAGCAAGAATAAGAACTTTACCCCTTTCTTTAAGTGGAATTATTTTAGGCGGATTGCTGGCAAAATGGAAAGGAAGTTTTGATGGGATCATCTTCGGAATGTCTTCCCTCACTACTATTTTGTTTCAGGTATTATCCAACTTTGCCAATGACTATGGAGACGGAACAAAAGGAACCGACAACGAACACCGGATAGGTCCTGTACGGGCAATACAATCGGGTGTGATTTCTCACAAATCCATGTTTCGGGGAATCATCATTACGATTATACTATCCTTAATCTCGGCAATAACTTTGTTATGGTACGCTTTTATTCCGGAACAATGGAACGAATTTTTCATTTTTATAGGGTTAGGAATAGCCTGTATATTGGCGGCTTTATTTTATACCATGGGTGAAAAACCCTACGGATACATGGGATTAGGAGACGTTTTTGTATTCGTGTTTTTCGGGTGGATTTCCGTGTTGGGAAGTGAATTTCTATATACCAAGACTTTCACCTGGGACAGCTTGTTACCTGCATCCGCAGTTGGATTATTCAGCATAGCCGTTTTAAATCTGAACAACATGCGCGATATGGAGTCCGATAGGATGAGCAATAAAAAGACGTTGGCTTTGCGAATGGGATTTCAAAATGCAAAATACTATCAAATGGCGCTTATGAACCTTCCTTTTATTCTTTGCCTGATATTTTTGCTGGTGCATCAGGAATTATTTATTATACGTTTAGAAAATCTATCTTCCTTAAAACCTTTTTTATTTTTTATTTTATTTATACCGACTACTATATTACGCCGTAAGATCTTATATACAACCGAACCCGAAAAACTGGATCTGTACATGAAGCCCACAGCGCTTTTGGCATTGTTTTTCGCAGTTCTATTCGGAATGGGATTAAGTATTTAAAAAAAGACAAATGCAGAAAAAGATAAAACATATATTTTTTGACTTGGATAATACCCTTTGGGATACGGACAGAAATTCCAAAATTACACTTCAGCAGATGTATAAAGATGTGGATGTGGAAGAAAAGTATCAGCTCTCATTTTTAGACTTTTTCACAAGTTATTATAAGAGAAATGAAAACCTTTGGGCTTTATACCGTCAGGAAAAAGTAACAAAACAAAACATTTTAGATCAGCGATTTAAAAAAACATTTCAGGAATTGGGCGTGGAAGATGAAGAAATATGGGGATATTTCGATGATAATTTTCTGGACAAAGTGGTTCAGAATAACCATCTGATAGATAACGCAGAGGAAACACTGGACTATCTGAAAACAAAAGGATATGAACTGCATGTCGTTTCCAACGGATTTATTCAACAAACTAACCGAAAAGTAAACGATACCAGCATAAAAAACTACGTCACAACCATTACCAGCGGAGAGGAAATTAATAAAAGAAAGCCCGCCCGGGAAGTTTTTGAATTAGGCATGAAAAAAGCCCAAGCCCTTCCGGAAGAATCCTCTTTCATAGGAGACGATTGGGAAGCAGATGTTTTAGGAAGTAAAAAAACAGGAATGTTCCCCGTTTTTTTTAATTATAAAAAAGACGAAAAATACAAGCAAAACGGATTTCCCATAATCAGAGATTTACTGGAATTAAAAAATATTTTTTAGCCCTATGATTGAGATTTTCACAGATGGAGCTTCCTCAGGAAATCCGGGAAAAGGAGGATACGGGATTATTATGCGCCTTCAGGGAACCTCCTACGAAAAAACTTTTTCAGAAGGGTTTCGGTTGACCACCAATAACAGAATGGAATTGTTGGCGGTAACCGTTGCTTTGGAGAAAATAACCAAAGACCGTCAGGATGTCATCGTTTATTCCGATTCCAAATATGTTGTGGAAGCAATAAACAGCAAATGGATTTACGGTTGGGAAAAGAAGAGATTTGAAAAAGTGAAGAATCCGGACTTATGGATCCGTTTTATGAAAATATACCGAAAACATAATGTTTCCTTCCGGTGGATAAAAGGACACCAAGGGCATCCTGAGAATGAAAGAGCTGATAAACTGGCTACCTTGGCTGCCAAATCGGAAAATCTTTCCATAGATACCGGCTATGAAAACTCTATGAACGGAAACAATATCTTTTAGCTTGTTTTTATTTTTCAATTCGTTTTTTTTCTTACATTGAATTTATTTGATACCAAATAAATGTTAAAAAACACATCTTATTTATAAGATGTTGGCAATTCACTTATAATTTTATAATTTAGCAAAGGCAAATAAAAACAAACAATGATGAAAAAAAGAAATATTTTTTATTTGGTACTGTTGATATTTTCAATCATGATGTCTTCTTGTGCATCCTATGAAACTAAGTCCAAAAAAAATAGTTCATCCAATAGACATATCTATAACAAAACAGCTAGCAAAAAAAATCAAAAAAGAAAAAAGACCACTACAGCCTCTTCCAAAAAGAAAAAAACAGTTACGTTAAAATCAAACAAAACCGCATCGCCCCGATCCTCCGATGTAAAATTAGTATTGACGGAAGCAGAAAAATATAAAGGAACCCCCTATAGATACGGAGGAAACACATCCAGCGGAATAGATTGTTCGGGTTTGGTCTGCAATGCTTTTCAAAAAGCAGGAGTAAAATTACCCAGACGCTCAATAGACATCTCTAACAAAGGAAGTTCTGTTTCCATATCCAGTGTCAAAGAAGGAGACTTATTGTTCTTTGCCACAGGAGGTGGTTCCATCAATCACGTAGGAATTGTATATAACATAGTCAGTTCAGGAGAAATTTTCTTTATACACGCATCAACATCCAAAGGGGTAATTGTAAGCTCATTAAAGGAAAGTTACTGGAAAGGAAAATTTGTAAAAGCCAAACGGGTTTTATGATATGAATCAGTATGTGAGATGAACTCTTTTTTCGTAACTTTAGTTACAACAAAACCATAATAAAGATTAGAACATGAAAAAGAGAGCCTCCGTATCAGCCATAATGACCAAAAGTCCTGTAACAGTAAATTTAACAGATGGGCTGGCAAAAGTAAACACCTTGTTTAAAAAACTAAAAATCCGCCATATTCCCGTAGTATCAGGAAAAAAACTGGTAGGAATCATCAGCCAGACGGATATTATGCGCCTTTCCTTTGGAGACATTTATTCCGGTCAGGAAGATTCAAACAATGCGCTGTTTGATATGCTGGATATAGAACAGGTAATGGCAGCATCCCCAAAAACAGTGACTTCAAATGATACGATCAGAGAAGTAGCGGAAATATTTGCAACTTCCGCTTTTCGGGCTTTGCCGGTTTTAGATAATGACGAAATAGTCGGAATCGTTACAACAACAGACGTGATAAAATACCTGTTAGAACAGTATGATTAAACCCTGATGCGAAAGTTCCAGCATAAAAATTTTAAGATAGTCCACATAACCGTATAAACAGAAAAGAGGGCTCATCCATATTTTGGATGAGCCCTCTTTAATTGAGTTAAATTAATGTATTAAATAAAGAGCTTTTTATGTATTTTTAACATTTTGATAATTCCCTCTTCCTACCGTTTATTTCCCGATATGGAAAATGGAAATATCTCATAGCACATAACTTTATTAGTTTAACGAAAAGAGGTAACAAATATTGAGTGTTATGAAAAATAAAATTACCCTGATGTGATTATATATCGAAATTGCGCCTAAAATACAAGGTGTTATAATGGAAAATAATTTTCATGGATGAAAAAATATTTGGTAAAAAGAGGGGAACTTCGTACATTTATAGTATAGCCGAATGCCATATCGGCACTAAATTTATGCCTCATTCCGTCACAGTTTAAAAATATCTTTAAAACAAGAAACACCCCGAGGGCTGTCAGCTTTTGCCCACCCCTTAACTCGGACTAACTAATAAAAAATAATGATATGAAAAAAAATTTAAAAAGGGGGTATCCAAAAATATGAATACCCCCTTAAACAATAATAATAATATACAATTATATAAAAAATAACTACATTTCTTTCTATTACAATGAATTACTATTATTCATTCTGATAATTCGGAATTAAAACTTTCTCAATTGAAATTTTCATAATGACCTATCAAATCTTTTTCTTTCAGCAAAGTTAATTCATCCAAATCATAAAATATCACAATAAAATTTTAATTATTTGTTAATTCCTCACTATGTAGATCAAGACAAAATAGAGTACAGAAAAAGAAGAATTCCGGGAATTTCCAATAAAATTTAATTTAAATCGCGGATTCTCTACAGTTACTTTGTAACTTTGCAGGCTGGACTTTTAGTTGAGATTGTTTATCGGAATAGATTATCAAATGATTAATTTAAAAAACATTACTAAAGTATTTGAACAAAAGGGAAAAAGAATTGCCGCCTTGTCGGATATTTCTTTATCTGTAGGCAAAGAAAAAATAGTAGGCGTGATCGGGGAATCGGGAGCGGGAAAAAGCACCCTTATCCGCTGTGTAAATCTACTGGAAAGACCCACATCCGGAGAAGTATGGGTAGGCGGACAGAACCTGATGAGCATGTCTCCGTCACAACTGGTGCAGGCGCGCCGGAACATAGGAATGATTTTCCAACATTTTAATCTTTTATCTTCCCGTACGGTTTTTGATAATATTGCCTTCCCATTAGAGCTGAACCACACTCCTAAAGCAGAAATAAACAAAAGAGTACAGGAACTGGTGGAATTAGTAGGCTTAACCGATAAGATACACAGTTATCCGTCTAATCTTTCCGGAGGACAGAAACAACGGGTGGCTATAGCCCGGACACTGGCTAATAATCCTGCTGTTTTGCTTTCCGATGAGGCAACCAGTGCTTTGGATCCGTCTACTACTCATTCCATTTTATCTTTATTAAAGGATATTAATAAGAAACTGGGAATTACCATCTTACTTATCACTCACGAAATGGATGTAGTAAAAGAAATCTGTGATGAAATAGCTGTAATTAATAACGGAAAGTTGATAGAACAAGGAAGCGTTGCCGATATTTTCTCTCATCCGAAAACAGAGCTGACCCAACATTTCATCGCTTCTTCGTTACATTTGGAAATACCGATTGACTATCAGGAACGGTTAATCTCCGTTTCTACAGAAAACAAACATCCGTTGTTGAAACTACAAATTACCGGAAACACGGTAGATGAACCGATCTTGTCTGAAGTAGCACGACAATTTCATATCAATAATAACATCATCAGCGCCCATATGGATTATGCGGGAGGAGTAAAATTCGGAGTAATGCTCACGGAGTTCATCGGTTCTCCTGAAAAAGAACTGTTAGCTATTGAATATTTAAAAAATAAAAACATTAAAGTAACTTTGTTAGGATATGTCTGATTCAATGATTGAACTTTTACTAAAAGGAACCTGGGAAACCATCATAATGACTTTCGTTTCCGGTATCTTCGGCTTTATAATAGGATTGCCTATCGGGGTTCTCTTATTTATTACCCGTAAAGGTCAGATAAAAGAAAATCTTGCTTTTAATCATATAGCCTCTACGGTTGTAAACATTTTCCGATCCATTCCTTTTATTATTTTGATCGTATGGATGATTCCTTTTACCCGGATGATAATAGGTACTTCCATCGGAGTATCGGCTGCCTTGGTTCCTTTGAGCATCGGAGTTGCACCGTTTATTGCAAGAATGGTGGAAAACAGCCTGCTGGAAGTCCCCAATGGTCTGATTGAAGCCTCAAAGGCTATGGGAGCTACTTCTTTTCAGATCATTAAAAAAGTCTTGCTTCCGGAAGCCCTGCCTTCCCTGATCAATTGCGCATCCATTACCCTTATTTCTCTGGTAGGATATTCTGCCATGGGAGGTGCCGTAGGGGCGGGAGGATTAGGTAAGATCGGCTATCAGGAAGGATATGTAAACAAAGATTCCACCATAATGAACTATGTTTTATTGTTGTTGGTATTATTAGTTTTTGCCATTCAATTCACAGGAGATTACTTTTCTAAAAAAGCCGATCACCGATAATCATACTAAAATTATAAATTTACAGTTTAAATAAAAAAAACACCATGATGATGAAACACTTGATATTTACTTTTGTTATTTCAGCAATTTTACTACCTTCCTGCCACAAAGAAAAAAAATACGATCCTAATTACATCAAAGTGGGTGTAGAATCAGGACCTGAGTATGTAATAGCGCAAACTGCGCAAAAAATAGCCAAAGAAAAATACGGTCTGGAAGTAGAATTGGTCGAATTCAATGACTATGTGCTGCCCAATACAGCCCTTAACGACGGAGATATTGATGCGAATGCCATTCAGCACAAACCTTTTCTGGATGACCAGATAGAACGAAGGGGATATAAACTTGCCATAGTGGGAAATACCTTTATTTATCCTTTGGCGGGATATTCCAATAAAATAAAATCCGTAAAAGAATTACAGGACGGAAGCACCATTGCGATACCCAACGATGCAACCAATCGGGGAAGAGCGTTGCTTCTTCTCCAAAAGCAGGGTTTGATCAGACTGAAAAATGCCGATAACCTGACTCCCGGCACGACCGATATTATCGAAAATCCTAAAAAATTAAAAATTGTTGAACTGGAAGCGCCTCAATTACCAAATGTGCTTGATGACAAGGAAGTAACCATCGCCATTATAAATAACACCTTCGCAACTAAAGAAGGGCTAACCTTAAAGGACGGGATATTTGTAGAAGATAGAAACTCTCCCTACATAAACGTCATCGTAGCAAGGGAAGATAATAAAGATGCTGAAAACGTGAAAAAATTCGTTCAGGCATATCAATCCGAGGAAGTTGCCCAAACGGCGGATCGTGAATTTAAAGGCGGAGCCGTTAAAGGCTGGTAAACGTTATATTTAAAATTTGGATCAGCAGGAATGAAGATATTTAAATGGATTAAACGAATACTCCTCGGATTATTCATATTTTCTATTGTTATGGTTTTTGTCTATAAATGGATTCCGGTTCCCCTCACGGAACTTATGCTAAAAAGATATTTGGTGAACGGCAGTACCATCGAGAAAGAGTGGGTGCCTCTCCCTCAGATCGCAAACTCCATGCAATTGGCTGTTGTTTCCAGTGAAGATCAGAATTTCCTTAAACATTACGGTTTTGATTTTAAAGAAATTCAAAAAATACTGGAACAGGAAGGAGCACCCAAACGTGGCGGAAGCACCATATCCCAACAAACCGCAAAAAATGTCTTTCTTTGGGATGGAAGAAATTTTATCAGAAAAGGACTGGAAGCGTATTTTACCTGTCTTATAGAATGGATTTGGGGGAAAAAGAGAATTATGGAGGTTTATTTAAATGTTATTGAATTCGGGGACGGAATTTATGGGGTTGAATCCGCATCACAACATTATTTTGGAAAATCGGCCGCCAACCTCACCCGATCTGAATCTGCCACCCTCGCAGCGCTGCTCCCCAACCCCCGGGAATATGGAAAAAATATAAACGGAAGATACATTAAGAAAAGAAAGAATTGGATTCTGAGGCAAATGTCAAATCTGGGAGGAAGTTTGACGTTCCCCTGATTTTTTTCGTACCTTTAAAAAATAGTTGTTTTTCCATGGTAAAAAAAATTCTGATACTATGTTTTCTATCCCGGTTCTGTTTAGCCCAGCAGGCGGTTGAAAATGTTTACAGCCCTTTTGTAAACGGAATTCAACTCTTTAATCCTGAAACCAATGATGAAACTCCTTTCTTTAAGATGGGAAACGGTACATTCGTTCTGACTTTCGACATGCTCGACAGAGGATATGAAAGAATGTATTATACCTTAAAACATTATGACAGGAACTGGAACGAAGATACTCTCTTCGAATCCGAATATATAAACGGATACACTTCGCCTCAGATTTATGATTATCAACCTTCTTTCAATACAAGACAAAATTACACCCATTATACCCTGCACTTTCCTAATAAGGATATGCAGCCTAAAATATCCGGAAATTACCTGCTAACCGTATATGGCGAAGATCAAAAACCTGTTTTCAGCAAAAAAATAGCTTTTTATGAATCCATGGCTGAAGTTGGGGTGGCATACGAACGTTTTTCATCCTCAAAAAATCAGGACATTACTCAAAGGGTAACGGTTCAGGCGGTAATCCCCGACAGAAACAATCATATAATTCCCAGATATTTATCCCTTTGCATACTACAAAATAACAACTGGAAAAATGCTATTTACAACATAGAACCTCAATTCATCAACGGAAACAGTTTTACATTTGGACAGCTAACCAATATATTCGAAGGAGGAAATGAATTTTATACTTTCGATACCAAAAATATTTCTATTCCCGGATATGGAGTATCCGAAATCATAGAAGAGAACAATCTCTATCATACCCTGTTGTATCCGGTTATTCCGTATCCTTTGGATTACGCGTACAGTCCGGATGTAAACGGAGCGTATTATTTCCGCCGTTTCGATCTAAGTCAGGAAAGAGATGCCCGAAATGAAGGAGATTACACCCCCGTGAGTTTCTTTGTGGACTTATCTAATCCCATGGAAGATAAAGACCTGTATGTTGTAGGATTATTCAACAATTATGAATTGTCCGAAACTAATAAGATGATTTATGATGAAAATTTAAGAGGGTATGAAAAAACCATTTTATTTAAGCAGGGATATTACAATTATACAATAGCCACTGTGGATAAGGAAACCCGAAAAATAAGTCTTTCGGAAATTCCCGGATCATTCTGGCAAACAGAAAATTTATATCAGGGACTGTTATATTATACTTCCTTTGGAGGCACTTATGACGCGCTGATTGGTTATGGCGAGATCCGGGCTCCGAGGTAATCTGATATTTATCTAAATAATGCCTCAAAATGATCTCCCATAAGAAAATCCTATATCGATATTAATAAAAAATAAAGAAAGCATAGTGATATTTCCTCAGGTTTAGTACTTTTGTTGGCTGAAGTAACTGAAAGATACAAATAATGTACACTATTTTTAAAAATATACACCACTACACCGCAATGGCTGTGTTGGTTTTCATTTTGTTGTTTACCGTGGTTTCCTTTATTTATTACATTCAGAGAAGACCTGTCTCCGCACAGATAAGGAAAATATCGGTAATCACTATTATATTCACTCATACCCAGCTGCTGTTGGGAATTGTTTTATTTTTAAGTTCTCCCGTACTTCATAATGTCGGTATGAAAGATATTATGACCATAGGAACCTTGAGAAGAAATTATGTTGAACATCCTTTTACCATGGTTATTGTAGCAGGGCTTTTAACATTCGCAAATTATCACTTAAAAAAATTACCTCGAATAACAATCTGGATTCTTGCCGTATCGGCTATATCTTTAGCTTTAGTAATAGGCATGATTCCCAAGGCTTTTTGGGGTTCGATAATCCTTTAAGACAAAAAATTGAAAAATCCATAAAACATAAATTTAATGAAAATTGCAATTGTTGGAGTAAGCGGAGCTGTCGGACAGGAGCTTCTCAAAATTTTAGACCAAAGAAATTTCCCGTTAACTGATTTAGTGCTTTTCGGTTCCAAGAGAAGTGCAGGACAGAATTATAATTTTAAGGGAAAGGAATATACGGTCAAGGAACTTCAACATAATGACGATTTCAAAGGAGTGGATATTGCTTTGGTTTCCGCCGGAGGGGGAACCTCCCTTGAGTTTGCCGAAACCATCACTAAACATGGAACCATCATGATTGACAATTCATCTGCGTTTCGTATGGATGAAAATGTTCCGTTGGTAGTACCGGAAGTGAATGCAGAAGACGCTCTGAATGCTCCCCGAAATATTATTGCAAATCCGAATTGTACGACCATACAAATGGTGGTCTCTCTAAAACCGATAGAGCAACTTTCTCATATCAAAAGAGTACATGTTTCTTCCTACCAATCTGCCTCCGGAGCAGGAGCTTCTGCAATGGACGAACTGGTGCAACAATTAAAAGAAGTTGTTGAAGGAAAAAATGTTACGGTAGAAAAGTTCTCATACCAGTTGGCTTTGAACCTGATCCCTCATATTGACGTATTTACCGATAATGATTATACTAAAGAGGAAATGAAAATGTTCAATGAAACCCGAAAAATAATGCACTCAGACATAGCCGTTTCCGCAACCTGTGTACGAGTGCCGGTGATGCGGGCACACTCGGAAAGCATTTGGGTGGAAACAGAAGAGGAACTTACAGTAGAACAGGTTCGTGATGCTTTTGAACGTTTTGAAGGAATTGTGGTGGAAGACAATCCGCAGGAAAGAAAATATCCTATGCCTCTGTTTCTTTCAGGAAAAGATGAAGTATTTGTGGGGAGAATCCGAAAAGACCTGACCAGCCCTAAAGGAATTACTTTCTGGAGCGTTAGCGACCAAATCCGAAAAGGCGCTGCCCTCAATGCCATTCAGATAGCAGAATACCTCGTGAAGCAGAAGAAATAAAAAACAGTTTTTCGAAGAAGGACTCAGAAATAAAAGATCCGGTTATTAAAAATAACCGGATCTTTTAATTATTGTATTGATAATCTCTTATGCCTGAGCCTCTTTTGGCTGAACGGATACATAAGAACGATTATTTTGTTTTTTTCTAAAAACTACTACTCCGTCTATAAGAGCAAACAGAGTATGATCCTTACCGATCCCTACGTTATTTCCGGGATGGTGTGTTGTTCCTCTTTGTCTTACCAGAATGTTCCCTGCTTTGGCTTCCTGACCTCCGAAAATCTTTACTCCTAATCTCTTGGAATGTGATTCTCTACCGTTTTTGGAGCTACCTACCCCTTTCTTGTGTGCCATGCTATAATTTTTTTAAATTAAATAATTATTCTTCGGTTTTTACTTCTTCTTTTGCAACTTCTTTTTCCTTTTTAGGAGCAGCCTTTTTTTCTGCTTTTTTAGGAGTTTCCGCACCGCTGCCTATAGATAGAATCTGAATTTGGGTGAATTGCTGTCTGTGACCGTTTTTCACCTTGTATCCTTTTCTTCGTTTTTTCTTAAAGACAATAACCTTGTCTCCTTTTACCTGATCCAACACCTTAGCGACTACTGTCACTCCTTTTATAACCGGGGCGCCTACTGTTACGGAACCGTTATCTGTAAGTAATACCTTATCAAAAGTAACTTCTTCGCCGGCATCAGCCTGCAAACGGTTCACGAACAATTTTTGGTCTTGCTCAACTTTGTATTGAAGCCCTGCTATCTCTACAATTGCATACATAAAATATTCGTTTTTATTTATTTTTTCGGATTGCAAATGTAAGAGTTTTTTTTTAAATAGTCAATTTTTCAGAACAATATTAAAAAGAAAAATCAATACTGTCCTAAACGATTTTAGAATAAGGAATTGGTTATTGAAAACGAGTTATTTAGACTTGAATTTCTTTTAGTTTTAAAATAAAACCCCTTGAATATATTCCGGTTTATTTTCCGGGGGCGGTTTAAACGGTTCATTGAGCCATAATTGCAGGTCAATTTTCACGAATAGGTTGAGCCTTATAAACGCTAGTAAATTGGACAAATACCAGTTATATTGAGCTTTGGCTTTGAGGTATTTAAGCAGTAAAATAGTTATCAAGGCAGTCCATATTTGTATCATGACTGCATTTTCACTGGTTCCTATAAAAGATTTGATGTGCAGTAACTGCTTGATCTCTCTAAAGAATATCTCTACCTGCCAACGACTTTTATATAGTTCGCTGATGGTATTTGC